>JBDKHD010000090.1:0-16800 GCA_039797885.1 Pseudomonadota bacterium | reverse complement strand
AAAGAATTGGACATGGTCAATAAAATCCATAGCACTAAATAATGCAGGTTAGTATGCGCTTTTTTTTGCATTAAAATAGCGGGCTAGAGCGTATAATTGCGAAAAGAATCACAAGGAGTTTGTTATGCGAGTGTTGGTACTAGGGGCGGGTGTAATCGGTACGACCAGTGCGTATTATTTGGCTAAGGCAGGAATGCAAGTAACGGTTTTGGAGCGTCAAGCTGGTGTGGCCGAGGAAACCAGTTTTGCCAATGCTGGGCAGCTTTCTTATGGCTATTCATCTCCGTGGGCGGCGCCTAATATTCCTTTGCAGGCACTGCAATGGTTAATGCAGCAGCATGGGCCGCTGCGTATTGGATTGACAGCAAGTCTGGCGCAATATCGGTGGTTATGGCAGATGTTACGCAATTGCACCAGTGAACGTTACACTATCAATAAAGAGCGTATGGTTCGTGTGGCCGAGTACAGCCATCACTGTTTAAAACTGCTACGCGAAGAAAATAATTTGGATTATGAAGGGCGTAGTTTAGGTGTTACGCAGCTTTTTCGTACGAAAAAGCAATTGCAAAGCTCCGCGCAAGATATGGCAATTTTAGAGCGTTTTTCGGTGCCGTTTCGTTTGCTTAAGCCAGAAGAAATTGCTGAAGTCGAGCCTGCTTTAGCCTCGCGATCGGCGTGCTTTACGGGCGCGTTGAATTTGCCACAGGACGAATCGGGTGACTGTCGTATATTCACCCAAAAACTTGCCAGTTTAGCGGCTTCCTTGGGAGTGGATTATCGTTTTAATCATCATATTCAGCGCTTGGAAATTCAGAATAATAAAGTGCAGGGTGTTTGGGCGGAAGGAAAATTTTTCCAAGCTGACTGCTATGTGTTGGCTTTGGGTAGTTATAGCCCGTTGTTACTGACGCAAACTAATTTGCAGTTACCTGTTTATCCATTAAAGGGCTACTCCTTAACGCTACCTATTTTGGATGAAAGTAAGGCTGTGCGATCCACCATTTTGGATGAAAGTTATAAAGTGGCCATGACGCGTTTTAATTCGCGAATCCGTATCGGTGGCATGGCGGAAATTCGCGGACATAATTTGGCGCTTTATCCTCGGCGAGAAGAAACGTTGCTGAAAGTATTTAATGATTTATTTCCAGGATCCGCCGACACCAAAGAAACTAATTTTTGGACAGGATTGCGCCCTGCTACACCCGATGGCACACCGATTATTGGCGCCACTGCCATTGAAAATTTATTTATCAATACTGGGCATGGCACTTTAGGCTGGACTATGTCTTGTGGCAGTGGAAAATTATTGGCCGATATTATTTCAGGGAAACCGACGGAAATTGCATTGGATGGGTTGGGTGTAGGACGTTACTTAGCCACCTGAAGCGTGGGGCGGAAAATATAGTTTTCGGGTAAATCTTTAGGAACACTTGGGTAAGGGTTGGCGCTTAATATGGCTTTGATGGCCCAATCGTCCAGCTCCTCGTCGTTGCTGGAGCGAATGATGCGCACCTGTGTAATGACTTGGCGATAGCTGTATTGAATTTCCAATCGAACGCTGCCGTGCAGATTATTTGGAGCGCGAATTTTATTGCGCATATGCGCCAAAATTTGCTGTTGAAAACTGCGCTCGAAAGGGTCGATTGCCAATTCATCTTGGCTCATGCTTAACCCTGGTGCATCTTCGATGCTGTGCGGGGTTAAAGACGGTAGCGCCGAAGTTGTAGGTGTTGATGCTTGCTTGTCCAGCGTGCTGGCTTTTGCTGCGGGGTGGTGCTGTTTTTTTGGCGCTGGGTTGGTGTTTTTTGGCTTGGGTGGTGATGGAGGGCGAGGCTTGGTTGAATTGTCAGTTAATGGCTGTAATTCAGGCTGTTTTGCGTTAGGCTCTAACAGTTTGGCGTTAATGACGGGTTGGGGTTTTGGCGTGGGTAAATGCAAGGCAATAGGCCACAGCAACCACAGATGTAAGCCAGTGGAAGCCAGCATTGCCCATAACAGTGTGTGGCGTTGTCCCAAGCCTTTTATCACAGGTCGCACCCGAATATTATTTTAAAGGCATTTTAACACTCAAAAGAGGAAATACTATGAGCGTTTTAGTTGGTAAAAAAGCGCCCGATTTCACCGTGCCTGCGGTGTTGGGTAATGGCATTATCGAAGACAACTACAGTTTTTCAAAAGCAACACAGGGAAAATATGCGTTGGTGTTCTTCTATCCCTTGGATTTTACCTTTGTCTGCCCTTCCGAGCTGATTGCTTTAGATCACCGTATGGACAAATTTAAAGCACTTAATGTTGAAGTGATTTCCGTTTCCGTCGATTCACAGTACACCCACTTCGCATGGCGTAATACTCCGATTGAAAAAGGCGGCATCGGTGCGGTGAAATACACTATGGCGGCGGACGTAGATCACAGTATTTGCAAAGCTTACGATGTTGAAACTCAAGGTGGCGTGGCGCTGCGAGGTGCATTTATTATTGACAGCTCGGGTATTGTGCGTGCTGCACATATTAATGATTTACCCCTAGGTCGTAATATTGATGAGCTGGTGCGTACTATTGAAGCGCTGCAATTCCATGAAGCTCATGGTGAAGTTTGCCCAGCGGGTTGGAATAAAGGCGATAAAGGTATGAAAGCTTCCACTGAAGGTGTGGCAGCCTATTTAAAAGACGAAGCCGCTAAACTTTAGTTGTTTCAATTTGGTGGGTAGGATTAAGCACCTGCCCGCTGCTTTTCATGATGTTGTTGATTTATGTCCTTTGTGGTTTTACCCGAAGCACGCATCGAGCGTGTGAATATTGCACAAGACGCGTTTTTGCAAGCGCAGATCCTGTGGTTGGATGCTCCAGCAGGCTTTGGCAAGTCGGTGTTGATGGCGGAATACGCCCAGCTTTGGCAGCAACAAAAAAAAATAGCACTCTCGCTAACCTTAGAACCCAATCTTAACGCCTGTGAGTTTTTGCGTTTATTATTTCAGGCGTGCCAACTATCATTATCAAGCTTTGATTCGCAATTAAATAAAACCATTCAAGAATTAATTGATACTAAACAATATCAGCAGGCTTTGCTTTATTTAATTGAAGAATTAAATAGATACAAAATATCCATTTTGCTTGCTGTGGATAACGTACAAAACTTAACTAAAGATGCTTGGCCATTATTGCTGTCATTGATTGAGCTTTTGCCTAGCAAGGTACGGCTGCTCCTTGCAGGGCGCTATTTACCCGAAGCACTAGGGCGGATTCGCCTTATATCTGGGCTAAAATTTTTAAAGGCAAAAGACTTAAAAGTTACTGATACGCAGCTGCAAAAATATTTGATGGATTGTCATTTAAAAGACGTACCTGCCACGGTTGCTAAATTAAGTCGATATTTGCAGGGCTGGTGTGCAGGATTAGTCATTTGGCAAAATGCCTTAAAAGAAAACCCTAAAGTGGAAAGTGCACCAGAGCTGATTCAAAGCCTATTGGAGGATTACGTTCAAGGTGAGGTGCTTAACAATTTGGATGAGAGCAGCCTTGAGTTTTTGCGCCTTTGTGCTCTGTTAAAGCGTTTTGATGAGGCGATGATTCAGCATTTTTATGCCGATGACAGTTATCATCGTTTATTGCAACAAGGGTTGCGTCTGAATATATTTTCGGTGCAAGCATCTTGGTATGAAATGCATCCTGTTTTGGCGCAATTTTTGGCATCTTCATGGTCATTGAAACAGCGTATGAAAATTCACCGGCAGGCATTTTCTTGGCTAAGCACACAGCCACATTTCGAGGTAGTGGCCTTGCAGCATGCACTTAGTGCGCAGATGAACGAAGAAATTCAAGGCTGGGTTATGCAAAAATCCGAAGAGATTTTCGCCAATCTGGATATTGCTGTTTTATTGGAGTGGTTCTCTACCCTTAATATCCGCACCATCTACAATAATTCTCGCTTGTTGGCTTTAGCTAGCTGGGCGTATTTATTAACGCATCAGCGTGAACAAGCAGGCTTGTTATTAATTGAAATTGAACGTCAAAATCAGCTTAGAGATTTTGAATTTTTGGCGTTAAAAGGCGCGTTAGCTCGCTTGGATAATCAGCTCGATATGGCCATGCAATACTGTATGCAGGCCTTAGAGCTGGCACCCAAAGAGCGTTTAACGTTGCGTATTTATATGTGCTCTATTTTGTCGCAGGTATGTTTGGCAAAAGGTCATAGTGACGAGGCGCGCACCTGGAATGCGCAAACGCAAAAGCTGGCGCATCAAAGTCGAGCAACGGCATTGGAGGCGCTTAGTTTATTGGACGCATTGCGCATTGATATGCAGCGTGGCAGTTTTATTTCAGCACAAAGTTTATTGACGCGGAGTTTGGCTCTCTTTTCTGAAAAGCCTAGTCAGTCTGAACCCTTGCCTTTGGGGCGTTTGTATCTCTACCGAGCGTGGTTTTTATGGCTATCGGGAGGGCAAGATGCTTTTCTTACGAGCTGTTTACAAGAAGGTATTCGTTTATGTACCAATTTGCGTGATGTCAGTGTGTGTTATGGCTACGCTATTCGTGCTTTGCGTTTTGCTTATCGTGAAGAATATCAGCATGCTTTGGATGAGCTAGATAGTGCGCAATGGCTCATGCAGCGCTGGAGTGTTGAGCCGAAAAGTTATTTATGGTTGGATTTTTTACGCATTAATTTATGGTTAAATCAGGGCCAGTTGGCGCGAGCCAAACAAGTATTGGATCGACATTTAAGTTTAGGCTGCGCCGCTTTGCCTCAGCCTGAGATTTTTCCAATGCTACCAAGGCTTGCTCTGCTTACGCAGGCGCGCTGGTTGCTTTTGGCGGATAAGAAAAAAGAATGTTTGGCCTACTTAGAAAAAGAAAGCAACTTGCCAGGTAGTGCATTAGGGCAAGGGCTTACTGAGATGATTCGCGCTCAAGCTATGCGAGCGTTTTATCCCAGTGAAGCACGGCGTGCGTTGAGCAATATTGTACGTTTCATGCAGCGCGAAAACTTATCGCAAGAATTATTATTTTGGCTGCCAGGCTTGCGCGAATCGCTGCCTAATAAAACCGATGAAGTCACATTAAGAGCGAACCTAAGCGAGCGCGAACTAGAAGTGCTTAGGAAAATAGAACAAGGCTTATCGAATCAAGAAATTGCCGATGCCTTGTTTATTTCTTTGCATACAGTGAAAACGCATGCGCGCAAGATCAATACAAAACTTTCGGCAAAAAATCGCACGCAAGCTTTGCATAAAGCGCAGGCTTTAAAATTGTTATAAATTATTCGTCTAGTGGTGCATCTAGCAGTGGCATACCACTGTCGAGCCAAGTCGGGTTTGGGCGAATATTGCTAATAATAAAATCGACAAAGCTGCGCACTTTCATCGAAAGATGGCGGTTGCTTGGATACAAAATATGGATAGGAATGCTATCGGATGGCCAGTCAGGCAAGACGTCAATTAAATCTCCCGATTGAATGGCGGCAGTGGCAATAATTAACGGCAAGGGTGCGATGCCTGCGCCTGCCAGAATCAGTGTGTACAGGCTGGCAAAATCGTTCACTTGCAAACGCGGCTTTACGGACAAATTAACTTCTTCATCCTTGGGGCCGCGCATATGCCAAGATAACCATTGAGGCGCGGTAAGCAAAGCATGGTTGGCTAAATCGTTGGGATGCTTGGGCGCAGAATACTTGGCCAAATACGCAGGGCTTGCACACAAAGTCCCGCGCACGTCGCCTAAATAGCGGCCAATTAATGATGAGTCCTCCAGCTGACCGACGCGAAATGCGACGTCTATGCCTTCTTGCACTATATCGAGGGGTTGATCGGATAGTTTTAAATCAATATTAACCTGCGGATACATTTCCAAGAATTCTGCAATCAAACCTGCCAATACGGTTGAACCAAAGAGTACGGGCGCGGTAATGCGCAGTGTCCCTGTGGGCGTGCTTTGCATCTGTGTGACGGCGATATTGGCTTCTTCGATTTCGGCCAAAATGCGCGCGCACTGGGCGTAATAAGCGTTGCCTGTGTCGGTTAGGCGCAGGCTGCGTGTGGTGCGTTGAATTAAGCGCACGCCCAAGCGTTCTTCAAGCTGCGTGATTTTTCGGCTGATGGTGGATTTGGGTAGGCCTAAATTTTTGGCGGCGCCTGTAAAACTTCCCGCCTCCACCACATAAGCAAAAATCGCCATTTCATTGAGGTCGAACTCTTCGCGCTTGCCGATTTGCATTTTGGTATTCCTTGGTGAGATGGCGGTAATTATGGCGTTTTTTAGCTGAAGTAAAAGGGCTTGGCCTGTAATTTTAGGCAAGTTTTCGTGCAATCACTTGGCTGATGGCGGTGGCTACTTCGGCTTCCAGACCTACAGGTTCGTGCAGCACCAAGCTTAGCTGCGGACAGCTAGGCAAAAGCTCAGAGCTAAGCTGCGCAAGCAGCTTAGGGACTTGTTTTCTAAGGTGCATGCCTTTAGCAAAAAATAGCGGAATAATTTCAATCTGATCATAGCCTTGTTGCACTAAATTCTGCACTTGTCTAGCCAAGCTAGGCTCGGCCAATTCCATGTAGGCCAGTACCACTTTTTGTGCGCCTAAACGGTTTTGCAACTGTTGCAGTAATAGCTCAAAAGGGGCAAGCCAGAGGTTATCGCTGCTGCCATGAGCCAGTAATATGGCTGCGCGGTTTGAGGTCTTCATAAGGCTCCTTAGTGCCAAGTATTTGGCATAAAACTCAAGAATCTAGGCGGCAGGCCGCTACACACAAGACAAGAAAACGTCATTTTAAAAAGATATGTAGCGTTCTGTTATGGGCTATGGCAAAGCGCAATAAAACTGTCTACAACAGGGGTACGCATTCGTTAGAGGACTTTTCCATGAGCACCAGTCGACAGCTTTTAGATCAATATCTTTACGAGTTTGACAGAGAATATCAGGTTAGCTATGTGAGCTACAGCCGCGCCAATGAATTGGTCGATGCGCAGCTGATTTTAACCTTAGAAAAAGGCGACGAGCGAAAAACTTTTGTCTTTAATCAGCCACAATTTGCCGATATCGACAAAAATCTTGTCACCAGTCACGGCATCTACATAGCGTCGCTCAAAAGTACATCGGCCGCTACGCGCATAGAGATCGGCGATGTCGAGGGTGGCTTTGCTTATTTTAGTGCTAAAAACGTCCGTAATATCACGCCGACAGCTTAAAACTTGCGCAATAAAAGGCGCGTCTTATGCTTAGCACAATGAAGGCAAATAAGGGCAAAGACTCGTGGCGTTATTCTCTTCTTGGTTGCAACTTGGTGGTAGCATTTTAGTCGCACTGACTATGGTCTTATTTTTAGGGCTGTTGTTCTGGGTGCTCTATGCCTACTGGGTCGATATTCACCAAACGAAACACACGGTAAGACGCAATTTTCCTGTTATCGGTCGTTTTCGCTATGCCTTCGAGCATTTAGGTGAGTTTTTTCGCCAATATTTTTTCGCTCAAGACCGCGAGGAAATGCCATTTAATCGTGCAGAGCGCAGCTGGGTTTATCGCGCCGCAAAAAAAGAAAATACCACTGTCGCTTTTGGTTCTACTCGGCGCTTGGATGTGCCTGGCACAATTTTATTTGTAAATAGCCCGTTTCCCTCGTTAAATCACGATTTTTACGAGCCAAAACCCATTACCTTCGGCGAGTCTTGCCGCAACCCTTACACCAGCTCGGCGCTGATCAATATTTCAGGTATGAGCTATGGTGCGCTGTCCAAACCTGCGGTTTTGGCACTGTCGCGCGGTGCGGCCAAAGCAGGTTGCTGGCTTAATACGGGCGAGGGTGGTTTAAGCCCGTATCACTTAGAAGGTGGCTGTGACATTGTTTTTCAGATCGGCACCGCCAAATACGGCGTGCGTAACCAATACGGTGAATTGGACGAGCAAAAATTACGTGAAATTGCCAATTTACCCCAAGTAAAAATGGTTGAAATTAAATTAAGTCAAGGCGCAAAACCTGGAAAAGGTGGAATACTGCCCGCCATAAAAGTGACTGAAGAAATTGCGCAAATTCGAGGCATTCAAATGGGTGAAGATTCCATCAGCCCAAATGGCCATGAAGACATTCGCTCGGTCGATGATTTATTGGATCGACTTGCCCAAGTACGCGCTGTTTCGGGTAAGCCCACCGGCTTTAAAACGGTGTTGGGCGGCATCGACTGGATTGAGGATTTATGCCGCGCCATTCAAGTGCGTGGCAGCGAAAGTGCTCCTGATTTTATTGCGCTCGATGGTGCTGAAGGCGGAACGGGTGCGGCGCCGCAAGCCCTAATGGATTATATGGGGCTGCCTATTACGCAAGCATTGCCGATGCTTGTGGATTGCTTAGAACGCTTTAAATTACGCCCTCGTATTAAAGTGATTGCATCAGGAAAGTTAATTACGCCCGATCGCGTGGCCTGGGCCTTGTGCATAGGTGCAGACATGGTGGTCAGCGCGCGGGGTTTTATGTTTGCTTTAGGCTGCATTCAGGCGATGCAGTGCCATAAAAATACTTGCCCAACAGGCATTACCACGCACGATGAGCGTCTGCAAAAAGGCCTAGTGCCCAGTGAAAAATCCGAACGCGTTGCCCATTTTGTCAAAACCATGATCGAAGAAGTGGGAGTGATTGCGCACTCCTGCGGCGTGGATGAGCCGCGCAAGTTGCGCCGCGACCATGCGCGCATGGTGCAACCCAATGGAGAGGCCAAATTGTTGACCGAGATCTACACGCAGGGCAGTTAAGCTTAGCAAGTTAGAATCATTGGCTATACTCAAAGCCATAGCGCATAAAGAGAGTAGAGCAATGGACGAGAGGCTAAAAAACGATTCTGCATTTTATCAAGACCCCGATCCCACTGAAACCCAAGAATGGCTTGATGCCATTCATTCGGTTATTCGTCATGAAGGCGTGGAGCGTGCGTATTTTTTAATTGAGCGTATTTCTGAGCGTGCCACCCGCGATGGTATGCCTCTGCCTTATGCGCTGAATACGCCTTATCGCAATACCATTGCGCCTGAAAACGAAGCGCCTATGCCTGGCGATATTTTTATGGAACGTCGCATTCGCTCACTGATTCGTTGGAATGCTATGGCCATGGTGCAACATGCCAACAAAGAAGGCGCGGGCGATTTAGGCGGGCATATTGCCAGTTTTGCATCCAGCGCCATGCTTTACGATGTGGGCTTTAATCATTTCTTTCGTGCGCCCAACCCTGCCAGCGAAGTCGCGCCTTTAGGGGATTTATTATTTTTCCAAGGCCACAGTGCGCCCGGATTTTATGCGCGCTCATTTTTAGAAGGGCGTTTTGATGAGGCCGATTTAGAACGTTTTCGCCGTGAGGCACTCGCACCGGGCTTGTCCTCTTATCCGCACCCGCATTTGATGCCCGATTACTGGCAATTTCCAACGGTCTCGATGGGCCTGGGGCCGATGCAGGCTATTTATCAGGCGTATTTTATGGAGTTTCTTGCCGCGCGTGGTCTGGCCGAGCGTAAAGACCGTAAAGTTTGGGCGTTCTTAGGTGATGGTGAATGCGATGAACCCGAAGCTTTAGCGGGCATTAGTATGGCAGGGCGCGAAAAACTCGATAATTTAATTTTTGTGGTGAACTGCAATCTACAGCGTTTGGACGGCCCTGTGCGCGGCAATGGCAAAATTATTCAAGAGCTGGAACGCCAATTCCGTGGTGCAGGCTGGAATGTTATTAAAGTTATTTGGGGGCGGCATTGGGATGCGCTCTTTGCCAAAGATCGTAGCGGTATGCTGCAACGGCGCATGGATGAAACCGTCGATGGTGAATTTCAAAATTACGCGGCCAAAGGCGGGCAGTACACACGCGAGCATTTTTTCGCTAAATACCCCGAATTAAATGAGCTAATTAAAGATTTAAGTGATGAAGATATTTTTCGTTTAAATCGCGGTGGTCACGACCCCTACAAAGTGTATGCAGCCTATCAGCAAGCGATGAATCACAAAGGTCAGCCCACCGTTATTCTGGCTCATACAGTTAAGGGTTATGGCATGGGGCAATCGGGTGAGGCAAAAAACCAAGCGCACCAAGTTAAACATATGGACATTGAAAGTATTAAAGGCTTTCGCGATCGTTTTGATGTGCCCATTCGCGATGAAGATTTAGCGCGTTTGCCTTATTATCGCCCCGACACTAATAGCCCTGAAATTGCCTACATGCGCAAACAGCGCGAAAAACTCGGTGGTGTTATTCCGCAACGCAATGAAAATTGGATGGCATTAAAAGCCCCTGATTTGGATTTTTTCCAAGCACAACTGGATGGCACTGGCGAAAGAGAAATGTCCACCACCATGGCGCTGGTGCGCATTATGACGCAGCTTATTCGCGATAAAGTCATGGGTGATCGTGTTGTACCTATTATTCCCGATGAAGCACGTACTTTTGGTATTGATGGCTTATTTAAACAGCTGGGGATTTATTCGTCCGAAGGGCAAAAATACGAGCCTGTCGATCAAGGGCAAATCATGGTGTATCGCGAAGATCGCAAAGGTCGAATTTTAGAAGAAGGCATCAACGAAGCAGGTGCTTTTGCGGCGTGGATGGCAGCGGGCAGCTCCTACACCAACAACAGCCTTGCCATGATTCCTTTTTATATTTATTACTCCATGTTTGGTTTTCAGCGTACGGGGGACTTTGCTTGGGCTGCGGGCGATATGCACTGCCAAGGCTTTTTAATTGGTGCAACCTCTGGACGCACCACCTTAAATGGCGAAGGTTTGCAGCACCAAGATGGCCATAGCCATATTTTGTATTCGGTTATTCCCAACTGCGTTTGTTACGACCCTACTTATGCTTATGAAATGGCGGTGATAGTGCAGGATGGCTTAAAGCGCATGTACCAAGAAAAAGAAAAAGTGTTTTATTACATCACCAGCCTCAATGAAAATTACCCGCACCCCGCCATGCCCAAAGGTGTGGAAGAGGGTATTCGCAAAGGCATGTATTTATTGAAGGCCTCGGCAGTTAAAGCCGCCAAAGGCATGAATGTTCAGCTTTTAGGCAGCGGCGCTATTTTGCGTCAGGTCGAGCAGGCAGGTGTGTGGCTTGAGGCACAGGGCATTGCGGCCGATGTCTGGAGTGTGACCTCATTCACCGAGCTGCGTCGTGAGGGCTTGGCCTGTGAGCGTCAGGATTTTTTAAGCGCAGGTGAACGCGCCCCAGTGCCCTATGTCACCAAGCAATTGCAATCGCGCCCAGGCCCCATCATTGCCGCCACCGACCATATGAAAGCCTATAGCGAAAATATTCGTCCTTTTATTCCTTCAGGCCGTCGCTATAAAACCTTAGGCACAGACGGTTTTGGGCGTAGCGACACCCGCGAAAACTTGCGCCGTTTCTTTGAAGTGGATTGGCAGCATATTGCCTGGGCAGCGTTGGTGGAGCTTTATAAAGCCGATCTGGTGGATAAAAACGCACTCGCGCAGTGGCGCAAAGAGCTTGGGATCGACGCCTCTAAACCCGATCCCTTGTACTGCTAAGGAGCTAGGATGAGCCAGTTACTTACTCCCGATTTAGGCACGCCGAACGCGATAGAAATCATCGAAATTCTCGTCGCAGCAGGTGACAGCGTCGCCCAAGGCCAGTCGATTTTGGTGCTTGAAAGCGACAAAGCCACCATTGAAGTTCCCGCCGATGGCGCAGGCGTTATTACGGCTTTGTTGGTGAAAGTCGGCGATAAAATTACCACGGGGCAGCCTATCGCTGAATATCAGGCGCAAACCCACACAGCCGCACCTGCACAGGCTGAGAAAAAGCCAGAGTCGTCCGCTTCTGAACCAAGCCCTGTACTTATTTCTGAGTCTGCCGCTCAAGTTTTAGCACCCAAGCCAAGCCTTGCCCCCGATGCGGCGGCCAATACAGCGGCTAGATCCGATGCGGATGTATACGCAGGCCCTGCGGTGCGCAAATTGGCACGCGAGCTTGGGGTGGATTTAACCCAAGTGCAGGGCACAGGGCAGCGTGCGCGTATTCAAAAAGAGGACGTGCAGCAGCATGTAAAAACGCGGATGCAAAGCCCAGCGGCCACAAGCCTTGGTATTCCTGCGGTCGCGGAGGTGGACTTTAGCCAATTTGGCGCGGTGTCCACCGAGGCGCTCAATAACGTCAAGCGCGCCACGGCGCGTGCCATGACCATCGCCAACCTAAATGTGCCGCAAGTAACGCAGTTTGATCAGGCCGATATTACCGAGCTTGAGGCCTTTCGCGTGGCGCAAAATCAAGCCCTAGCGGCGCAAGGTATCAAGCTTTCGTTGCTGCCTTTTGTGCTAAAAGTGCTGGCGCGTGCGGTGCAAGATTATCCGCACTTTGCCGCTTCGCTGACAGCCAATAACGACAGCCTTACGCTCAAGCACTACACCCATATTGGTGTGGCGGTGGACACGCCAAAAGGGCTGCTCGTTCCTGTTGTGCGCGATGTGGATAAGAAAACCATTTTAGAAATTCATCAGGAATTACAGGCCAAAGCCGCGCAAGCGCGTGAAGGCAAGCTATCCTTAGCCGATATGCAAGGTGGCGTAATCAGCCTTTCCAGTTTAGGCGGCATAGGTGGAACGGCTTTTACCCCTATTGTGAATCCGCCCGAGGTGGCGATTTTAGGGTTGTCTAAAGCGCAGATGCAGCCCGTTTGGGATGGCCACAATTTTGTGCCTAGGCTGATGCTACCTCTGTCGCTTTCCTACGATCACCGCGTGATCGACGGTGCCGAGGCGGCAAGGTTTAGTCAAAGGCTGGTGCAGTATTTAAAGGACGTGCGCAGGCTGTTGCTGTAGTTTTTAGAACAATAGATAAAAACTCATGCCCAGAGCACTCTTAAAATTAAGTAATAAAAAGGGTTAGAAGTATGCTGAAAAAACTCTTATGGCCAGCCATCAAGCTCATGTCGCAGCTTAGTTATGCGGCCAAGTTTGGCTTGATCAGCTTTTTATTTATGGTTCCTATGGTGATTTTAGGTGGCCAGGTTTTTATGGCGGCTTTTGGCTCACTCAGCCAAAGCCAAGAAGAGCTCAATGGCTTAGAAACCACCCAAGCCTTGTATGAATTTGCGCATCAGTTGGAGAATTATCGCGATATTGCTGCCGTTGCGCCTTATCAAGCCAGAGATGAAGCTTTTAATCAGGCCGTGGTTGAAGCCGAAAAAAACCATCAGGCTGCACTACAAAAGCTGCGACAGCAAAATTTAGAACCAGAATTATTGGCAGGCTTGGATGAATGGCAAGAAAAAAGCGCTAAAAAACTTTCTATAGTCGGTGAGCATCGCCAACCCACCTATCGTGACCAATATCGTTATTATCAGCTGGTTATCGACGAAATTTACGCACTCATTCGCCAGCATAATCAACGCATTGGTTTGGCTTTGGATCCCGATGTAAAAATACAGCGTTTAGTGGGTATGTTGGCGACGACTCAGCAAATAAACCAAGCCTTTGGCTTGGCACACGGCGCGGGTATTTACAGCTTTATTGAGCACAGCTTGCAATCTACGACCTATGACATGCTCAATGCTGTTTACGACCAGCTGCTGATTAGCGATACGCAAGTGCAATTGTTGTTAAAAGACGCCGAGGTATTGCAAATTAAAAGCCTCTCAGACACCACCAAAAACGTTGCGGATGCGTTGCAAAACATAAAAAATAAATTGGATGAAGAAGTCATTTCTGCACCCAGCATCGAAGGGGAATGGCAGGATTTTGATCGTTTTTATAAAGATCAGCTGGCCCAGCTCGAGCGTACGGAGTTACGCTTGTTTCCATTGGTAAAAGAAGCACTGACTAGCCGAGTTCAAAAGCAAGAGATAAAAATATTTATTTTGGCTTCGGTGCTGCTTACGGCTTTGTGCATTATTTTATATGTTTATATCGCCTTTTTCATGTCGGTTCGTTACAGCATTAAGAAATTTACAGGATCGGCCAGTGATATATCGCAGGGCGATTTAACCCAGAGCATTCGCTTTAAAGGTAGCGATGAAATGGGTGAGCTGCGCGATTCTTTTAACGCCATGATGAGCAATATGCGCAGCACCTTAAAGACTGTAAAAGACGGCGCGGATGCTGTTACCAGAAGCGTACAGGGCGTAGAAGACATGGCGCAGCGCAGCCGTGAAACGGTGCGCAGCCAACAAGAGCAAACACAACAAATATCAAAAATTATCAGCGAAGTGGCTGAGCAAGTGGGGAATATGGCGAGCCTTGCTTCTCATGCCGAAGACGCCGCCTTAACAGGGAAAAATAAATCCGATGACGCCGTAAAAGTAATTAACGGCATGGCGCAGCAAATTAATAAACTTTCTCAAGAAATGACCAACTCGGTTGAGGCGGTAAACCGTTTGGCTGAAAATTCCGCCAGCATCAGCAGCATTTTAACGACTATTAAAGGCATAGCCGAGCAGACCAATTTATTGGCTTTAAACGCCGCGATTGAGGCGGCGCGCGCAGGCGAGGCAGGGCGCGGTTTTGCCGTGGTGGCCGATGAAGTGCGCGCGCTGGCCAGCCGCTCACGCGACTCGGCGGATGAAATTGAAAAGCTAATCAGTGAAATTCAAGGCAATATTGGTCATGCGGTGACGACTATGGAAAATAACCGCAGCATTGTAGGAAAAACCGTGGAGCAATCGGGTAAGGTCACAGAGACTTTGCGTGAAATTCGCGTCAGCATGGATGACATCAAAGAAAAAACCACCGATATTTCCAGCACCGCCAGCGTGCAGCGCGAGCAGACTTTGGCCTTAGAGGGTAATTTGGCACAGGTACGCAACAGTGGCCAAGAAACCGCAGATAATGCCGACAATACCGTAAAAGAAGTACGCAAAATGCAAGAAATTACCCAAGAGCTTTCAGAAAAAGTTGGGCAATTTAAAGTCTAGTTAACGACGGTAGCGGCTTTCCCACAGCACTTCGCTACCCCCTTCGCGGCGCGCCAAAATGCGCGCCAACACAAAAAGTAAATCTGATAAACGATTTAAATATTTAAGCCCAAGCTTTCCTATGCTGGCATCGTCTTGCATGGCGGCAACGTAAGAGCGTTCGGCGCGGCGGCAAACGGCGCGAGCCAAATGCGCTATCGATGCTTGCTCCGTACCACCTGGTAAAATAAATTCTTTTAAATAAGGCAGAGTTTCGTTGTAAAACACAATTTTTTCTTCGACCAAAGTCAGCATTTCTTCTTTCAGTAGCTCATGGCCAGGCATGGCCATCTCACCGCCTAGATCGAATAAATCATGCTGAAGGCGTGCAAGTAAATCTTGTAAATCATCCTGGGTGGCAAGCTTGGCGCGCAACATCCCCAGCCAAGAGTTTAATTCGTCGATATCACCAAGGGTGGTGATGCGTGCATGAGTTTTAAAAACCCGCGAGCCGCCTGCAAGGCCAGTTTCACCCGCATCCCCAGTTTTGGTTGAGATTTTTGAAAGACGATTACCCATAGCAAATCCTTATAAACACTAAGCGCCAAAAGGCGCTCAGTGTAGCAGAGTCTTACAAGGCCGAAACTTCTTTGTTGGTTTTAATAAAGTCGATTTTGACGGGTTTGAGTAGCGTTGTTACTTTACTGAGTTGGATTTCAGTTAAGGGTTTGGCTTGAGCGAAATCTTTGCGGGCATCCAAGCGAATAATAAAATTGCCGTTATCTTGATAACCCAGCCACAGCGCTTCTTCAACGGCGGCAAGGCTGCTGATATTTTTGCTGGTTAGCTCATCGCTGGCTTTACTGTAAGTTTTATCGTTGTTGAGCTTATACAAAGTATTTTTTTGCCATTCTTCGTAGCTGGTAAAAAATATTTTATCGGAATCGGTCGCGGTAATCTTATCAACACCGATATTGCTCACTAGAGTTTCAGTGGTAAAGTTATTTAAATCCACCACTTCAATGCCGCCCGTGGCTGGATCTGAGGGGTAAACCAAAGATCCTAAATAAACTTTGCTGTCTACTTGTACACCAGTTTGGTGATTTTTCAGATTCAGTTTAATGGCTTGTGTGCCTTCTTTGCTGGCGTCGGTGTCTATTTCTTCCCAGGTTTTGGTGTTAAATACCACGACTTTTTCATTACCCGTTGAATTCCAGCTGGTCAGGTTTTGAAGAGTAATAAAGGCTTTGTTTTTATAAACAAATACCATGTCCATTTCGGGAATCTTATCGTTCTCTCCTGTGGCCTGTGCCGATAAATCCAGCTCTTTAATTAAAAATTCGTCGGCATTTTTCGCATCCAGATTCACCACCCAAGCCGATGTTGAGCCATAGCGTGTAATGATAGCGGTGCTGTCATTGACGAAAGCCATGTTGTAGGGGTTGGCCGATTCGGTTTCACCTGCTTTACGCAGAGAATAACCTTCGCCGTCGTAATAGCCTTTGCTGGGGTTGTCGATGTCGTACTTCTGAATGGTGTCGATATTGAATTTTCCTAAATGATAGAAAAATTTGCCACGAGCTACGACTGTGTAGTCGTTTGCGGTTTTGCTGGCGTAGCGGCTGGCGACTTTGCTTATGCCATCAGTAAACTCCAGCATACTTTCGCCAGAGGCAACGGTTTGCACAACAGCGACACCGTCAAAATTGACGGTTTCTTTTTTCTCATCTTTTAAACAGCCGCTTAATAATAACGAGCTGGATGTCAGAGCAATTAAGCTTAGGGTTTGTAGGTTTTTCATAAATCACCATTGGTAGTTGAGGCGCGCAAAATACATGCGGCCAGGTTCGGGGTAGGACGGAAAGGTTCGGGCGCTGTGATTGCCAATGTCGCTAACGCTAAGGCTTAGTCGCCAGTTCTTTTGAAAAAAACCAAGATCCGCATCG
>JBDKHD010000089.1:0-4456 GCA_039797885.1 Pseudomonadota bacterium | reverse complement strand
ACAAATAATAAAACGCCAACAATAATGTTGGGGGCTAGCGTATTTAAATCGAAATCAAAACGAATTTGGGTAAAGCCTTCTTTGATGTAATCGATGCCCAAAAATAAAAAACCCATGCCCAGTAAAAACTGGCCTATGCCTTGGCGTACGGTGGAGGGCTGAAATAGCATCAGCACACCGAAAATCATCAGCGGCATGGCGAATTTACTAAGGCTAATGGACAGGCCAAAACTGGCAATTAACCACGAGCCTGTGGTAGTGCCGATGTTTGCTCCCACCACCACGCCCAAGCCTGCCAAAAGCGGAATCATCCCTGCCGAAATAAAAGAAATACTGAGTACTAAAATAATGGTGCTGGACTGCACGGCGGTAGAACCTGCGGCACCAAAAAGCACGGCCCTGGGTGTGGAGCGCGTAACGCGTTGCAGCATTTTTTCCATAAAGCCACCACTGAAACCCTGCACGCCTTTTTCGAGCAGCTTCAAGCCGAATAAAAACACCGCAATACCTGCGGCAATTTTTTCAAAATTGGGATAACGCCAAAAACCAATGGCCAGCATCAGCATACTGATTGGCAGCATTAAGCGTTTAAAGAGATCCACGGCCTGTCCTAGTGTGGTGAATTTAGGCAGTAGTTAAGAGGACGAGAGCAAAATATGCAAGAGCTAAGCGGCTGCACTTTCGCGCAAACCGCTTAGGCAAGAGAGGCATCAGACGGGATTGAGCGCAGGCAGCAATTCAACGTACTGCTTGGGCGTAAGTCTTGGCCCAAACTGGGTGATGAGTTTGGCCGAGGTAATAGAAGCCAAACGCCCTGCGGCGGGGTAATCGTAGCCGTGGGAAAGGGCGTACAAGAACGCCCCTGCAAAGGCATCACCTGCGCCGTTGGTATCCACGGGCGTCACCACATGCGGGGCAATCTGGTGCAGTTTTTGGCCGTCAAAAGCAATCGCGCCCTTCGCCCCGAGCGTAATGGCAAAGGTCTTGGCTTTGCTTTTAATCAAGTCTAAGGCTTCGTCGAGGCTATAAACACCCGCCAACAGCTGCGCTTCTTCTTCGTTGCAGAACAGCATATCCACGCCGTCACCAATCATTTCCAGCAAGCCATCGCGGAAGTATTGCGCCATAGCGGGATCGGAGCAGGTCAGCGCCACTTTCACACCGTGTTTGCGTGCCAGCTCGCGCACTTTAATCGCCGCAGCGCGCGAGGTAGGGGAGGTGACTAAATAACCTTCGATGTAGACATACTGAGCTTGCGCCAACTCTTCTTCACGGATGTGTTTTTCATCTAAGTCGGCGGTGATGCCCAAAAAGGTGTTCATAGTCCGTTCGGCATCGGGGCTTATCATCACGGTGCATTTGCCCGTGTGGCCTAGGTCACGATGACCGTTGATGTTGCTGTCTACGCCTGCGGTCGTTAAGTCTTGAGCATAGAAATCGCCATCGGCATCGGCGGCGACGTTGCAGCTGTAAAAAGTTTTGGCGCCAAAATAGGTGGCGGCCAAAATAGTATTGGCAGCACTGCCACCACAGGCTTGTTTTTTCGGAGTGCTTTGGCGCTGTAGGTGGGCGCGCAGCGCGTGCATTTGCGCTTCATCAATCAGCGTCATCACGCCTTTTTGAATACTCGCTTCACGAAAAAAGCTGTCGGCGACTTCGTACTCTTGGTCCACCAAGGCATTGCCGATGCCGTAAATATGATAAGTCATAAAATTCGCCTGATTAGTAGGGGCTTGGAGCTTGGAGCACTGAGCTTGTGGCTCAGCGCCCAGCGCCAATATTACAGGTCTTTCAACGCAGTAATTGTGTCTTGCAGAACTTTCTTCGCATCACCAGACACCATCAGGGTGTTGTCGCGAATAAAGAGCTCGTTGGGGATGCCCGCAAAGCCTGGAGCCAAGCCACGCTTAACCACAACCACAGTGCGCGCATTCTGCACGTCCAAAATGGGCATGCCAAAGATGGGCGAAGCGGGGTCTTTGGAGGCCGCAGGGTTTACAACGTCGTTCGCACCCAACACGATGGCCACGTCTGTGGTGACAAATTCGGGGTTGATGGTGTCCATTTCAACCAACTGGTCATAGGGCACTTCGGCTTCGGCCAAGAGTACGTTCATATGGCCAGGCATACGGCCTGCAACAGGGTGAATGGCGTATTTCACGTCACAGCCTTTTTCTTCCAGCATGCGCGCCAACTCACGAGTAGCGTGCTGCGCTTGGGCTACAGCCAAACCGTAACCGGGTACGAAAATGACCTTTTGTGCGCCATCAAGCAGCATCGCCAGTTCGTCGGCGCTGGAGCTTTTGATTTTGCCTTCGTAGAAAGCGTCGTTCTCGGACTTGCTGATGCCGGCTTTCGCTGCCATCGAGCCACCGAACAGGACGTTGGTCAGTGAGCGGTTCATGGCTTTACACATGATACTGGTCAGAATAATACCTGATGCACCCACCAGCGAACCGGTGATGATTAGGCCGTTATTGCCCAGCACGAAGCCCGCCGCCGCACCTGCCAAACCCGAGTAGGAGTTCAGCAAGGACACCACTACAGGCATGTCGGCACCGCCGATAGGCATGACCAAGCACACACCCAAGATTAAGCACAAAACGATCATGCCCAATATCAGCAGGTCGGAGTTCAGCTGGCTCACCATGGCGAAATACACAGTGCCTGCAATCAGTGCCAAGAAAGACAATTTCACAATGGCTTTGTAGAGGCCAATTTGTGTGGCATCGCCAATCTTGCCTTTTAATTTGCCCACGGCGACAAAAGAGCCTGTTAGGGTCACAGCACCAATTAAGATGGAGAGAATAACTGCGATAGACCACTGCATCGGCATTTGCGCAATATCAGTCACGGCTGGGACTAAATTTTGAACAGCTTCCAGTGAAATAGTGGAGGCTTTTTGCACTTCTAAGTAGTTAGCTGCGGCCACTAATAAAGATGCACCGCCACCGACACCGTTCAGTGCTGCCACCATTTCGGGCATATCGGTCATGGCAACTTTTTTTGCCATATAAGCGCCAATCGCACTACCAATTAATAAGCCAACAATGATGTATTCATAACGCACGACGTCATGATCAATCACGGCCACAATAATGGCCAGCAGCATAGCGATGGCAGAGAGTTTGTTGCCGCGTACCGCAGTCTTAGGGGTGGTCATGCCCTTGATACCGTAAATAAAGAGCACGGCAGAGATCAAATAACCGAGGTTAATGAGAGTTAACATGAGCGCAGTACCTTATTTCTTCTTAAACATGCTTAACATACGATCGGTCACCATAAAGCCCGCCACAATGTTGATGGTTGCCAAAGCGATGGCGGTAACACCTAAAACGGTGGACAAGGTCGTAGTGTGACCACCGCCGCCTGAGCTGATGATCGCGCCTACGACCACGATACCAGAAATGGCATTGGTGCCACTCATCAGTGGAGTGTGCAGAGTCGGAGGCACTTTGTTAATGATTTCCACTCCGACGAAAATCGCCAGTACGAAAATGGTCAAGCTCAACATGAACATATCCATGCGTCTTACTCCTGAGTCAGAGCGGCTTTGAGGCCTGCGTGTTTGATTTCGCCATCTTCGGTCACCAAGGTGGCGGCGACGATGTCGTCTTGCATATTGATATTAAGCTCGCCTTCTTTGGCCATGTTCAATAGGAAGGTGGTGATGTTCTTCGTCAATAATTGTGAGGCGTGTACAGGCACACGGCTGGGGTGGTCGATGTAGCCGATCAGGGTTACGCCTTCCACATAGGCTTTTTTATTGGCCACAGTGCCTTCGACGTTGCCACCGCGCTCAGCGGCCAAGTCCACGACGACCGAACCTTTTTTCATGCACTTGAGCATGTCGTTAGTAATCAAGCGTGGCGATTTCTTACCCGGAATGGCGGCGGTGGTGATCACTAAGTCGGCTTGGGCGACTTTCGCGGTCATTTGTTCGCGCTGTTTGCGGTAAAACTCTTCCGATTTCTGCGTAGCGTAACCGCCAGTGGATTGGCCTTCTTCTTGAGGCAAGTCAAATTCAACGAACTTGGCACCCAGAGATTCCACTTGTTCACGCACTTCGACGCGAGTGTCATAGGCTTCTACCACGGCGCCCATCCGACGAGCGGTAGAGATGGCCATCAAGCCCGCTACGCCCGCACCGATGATAAAGACGCGAGCAGGATGAATAGTGCCTGCCGCGGTCATCAGCATGGGGAAATATTGTGGTAATTCCATTGCGCCGCTGAGCACCGCGCGGTAGCCGCTTAATGCGCCCATGGAGCTTAAAACGTCCATGCTTTGTGCACGCGTGGTACGAGGAATAAACTCCAAAGCGAAAGAGCGAATTTTCTTCGCCGCCAACTCTTTAACTGTGTCGAGGTTGAACCAAGCATCCAGCAAGCACACCAGCGTGGTGCCTTCTTTCATAACGCCAATTTCCTCGGTGTGAGGCAAACGGACTTTGAGG
>JBDKHD010000088.1:0-5523 GCA_039797885.1 Pseudomonadota bacterium | reverse complement strand
CAGATTGAACTGTCCGAAGCGCAGATACTGCACATTATGCAAGGCATCAAAATTCCGCCACAGCCACAGATTTTGGTCGATTTGCAAATGGAACAAGTGATGCCCGATCCCGACCTTGACCAAATTGCCAAGCTCATCCGCCAAGACGTAGGGCTGGCAGGTACGGTGCTCAAGGTGGTGAACTCCCCGTTTTATGGCCTATCCAATCGCATCACCTCGGTGAAACAGGCGGTGAATTTGATCGGGCTTAATTCCGTTATCAACATCATCAATGGCCTGTCAATCAAAAGCCAAATGAGCGACGAAACCATAGTCAACATGAACCGCTTTTGGGATACCGCCAATGACATCGCGCAAGTGGCCATGAACATCGCCAAACAAGTGGGCTATCCCAATCCCGACACGGCCTACTTGCTGGGATTGTTTCACAACTGCGGCATCCCGCTGATGATGGAGCGTTTTCCCAAGTATTTAACCATTATGGAAGAGTCGTATTCTTCAGCGCAAAAACGCATAGTGGATATTGAAAACCAGCACATCAATACCAACCATGCCGTAATTGGCTACTACACCGCAAAATCTTGGAACTTGCCGCCAACCCTGTGTGAAGTGATTGCCGAACACCACAGTAGCCTGCGTTTTTTTGCCAGCAACGACAAACGCGACAGTGAAAGTAAAACCCTACTCGCCATTTTAAAACTCGCAGAGCATATTTGCGGCAATTACCGCATTTTAGGCCGCCAAGATGAGGACTTTGAATGGAATAGCATCAGCACCGAAGTGCTGACGTATTTAGGCTTAGGTGAATACGATATTGAGCAGATGCAGGCTAATTTTGCCGAAATGGGCATCAGCTCGCGCAATTACTTCTAGCTTAGCGAGCATTTAAAAAAGCCTGCTCGCTGACTGCCTGATAGGCCTTCATGTCCTCGCTGTATTTCTGCAAAGATTCATAAACTTTTTTCGCGCTAGGGTCTTGCTCGGCTACGTCTTTTAACACTTGATTTGACAGCGTTTTAAGATGAGCCAAGACCTCGGCAGGCAAAGGACGAGGCTCAACGCCAGCCTCTTTTTTCAGCTTTTTCAGCGCCTCCATATTGTGCGCTGTCATATCCACCAACATTTGCTGATTGGCCGCCTGTGCTGCTACGCGCACTATGCTTTGCAAATCGGCAGGAAGCTTAGCAAAGGCGTCTTTATTGATCATCAATTCAATTAAAGAACCTGGCTCATGCCAGCCAGGGTAATAATAATATTTCGCGGCTTTTTGCAAACCAAAAGCCAAATCGTTATAGGGGCCAACCCATTCGGTGGCGTCGATGGTTCCTGTTTGCAACGCGGTAAAAATCTCACCGCCTGGCAACATCACTGGAGCACCGCCTGCGCGTGACAATACTTCGCCGCCCAAGCCTGGAATGCGCATTTTCAGGCCTTTCAAATCATCAACACTGTTAATTTCTTTATTAAACCAACCTGCCATTTGCATGCCGCTGTTTCCTGCGGGCAGCATCATTAAATTAAACGGAGCATAAAGCTCATTTAATAATTCTTGGCCGCCACCGTATTGCATCCAACTGTTCATTTCTAAGGCGGTCATACCAAAGGGTGTGGTGGTAAAAAATTGCGCCGCAGGAATTTTACCTTTCCAATAATAAGGGCTGGCGTGCCCCATTTCTGCCGTACCCTGAGCCACGGCATCAAACACCTGCAGCGCAGGAACCAGCTCGCCTGCGCCGTACACTTTAATTTGCAATCGGCCGCTGGACATATCATTGACCGACTTGGCAAATTGCTCCGCCGATGTACCCAACGCTGGAAAGTTTTTCGGCCAAGCTGTGACCATTTTCCAATGAAATACCTGTTTTTCAGCCTGCGTCCCTGCGGGGAGTTTTTCTTCTTTTTTGCATCCAACCAATAGGGTGGTAAATAAAGCGAACAGAATGAAAATTTTCTTCATTGTTTTTTCCTATTTTTATAAAGCCTGTAATTTAGCAAAACTCAAAACCAGCCATTTGCTACCTGCTTCAGCAAAATGAATTTGCACACGCAAGCCATTGCCTTGGCCTTCGTATTGCAGCACCGTGCCCTCGCCAAACATTTCGTGATAAACACTTTGCCCAAGCGCATAAGGCAAAGAAATATCGCCGTATTTTTTCCCGACACTTTTCTCAGAGTAAACTGGGCGCGAAACAGAGTTTTTCAAACGGACTTCTTTAATTAAATCGCTTGGAATTTCTCGAATAAAACGCGAAGGCATATTAAAATTTTCCTGCCCATGCAAACGTCGGCTTTCGGCACTGGTCAACACCAGCTTCTCCATTGCACGCGTGATGCCGACATAAGCCAGGCGGCGCTCTTCTTCCAAGCCTTCGGCGCTGTCCATCGACATTTGATGTGGAAATAAACCCTCTTCCATGCCCGCCAACACCACCAGCGGAAATTCCAAACCTTTCGCCGAGTGCAAGGTCATCAGCTGCACCGCATCTTCGTATTCTTCGGCCTGATTATCGCCCGCATCCAAAGCAGCACGATCAAGAAAAGCAGATAGCTTAGAACGTGGCTCTTCTTCAGCAAGTGTTTCTTCTTGCGTAAATTGGCGTGCGGCATTAATTAACTCATCAAGGTTTTCTAAACGCGCTTGCGCTTTTTCACCTTTTTCTTTTTTATGATGTTCAATTAAACCGCTTTGATGAATGCACTGTGCCACCACTTCATGCAGTGGCAAATCTTGCGTACTGACGGCCAGCTCATCGACTAAATCTAAAAATTCTTGTACCGCCGCAAGTGCGCGCCTAGGCAGCATATTGTGCTTAACCGCCAGCTCACAGGCCTGCCACAACGAGCAGCCTTGGTCGCGCGCTACGGTGCGCAATAATTCTATGGTTTTTTCACCAATAGCCCGCGCAGGCACATTGATAACACGTTCGATGGCTGTATCGTCCAGACGATTTTCGATTAAGCGTAAATAGCTCAAGGCATTTTTAATTTCTAAACGCTCATAAAAACGCAAGCCACCATAAATTCGATACGGAATGCCTGCGTACAACAGCGCCTCTTCCAAGGCGCGCGACTGAGCGTTAGAGCGATACAAAATTGCGGCTTCTGCGCGTGCGCGATTGTCTTTATGCCAAGCTAAAATCGTCTCAGCAATGTAGCGCGCTTCGTCTTGCTCATTAAAAGCACTGTAATACAAAATCGGATCACCCATCTCATCATCGGTGCGCAAATTTTTACCTAAGCGCCCAGAGTTATTGGCAATGACGGCGTTAGCTGCATCCAAAATAGTTTTGGTGGAACGGTAATTTTGCTCAAGCTTAATCAGCTCTGCGCCTTGAAAATCGTGCTGGAAATTTTGAATATTACCGATATTAGCACCACGCCAACCGTAAATAGATTGATCATCATCACCTACGGCCATTACCGATACCGAGCTCCCTGCCAGCAAGCGAATCCAAGCGTATTGGATGTTATTGGTGTCCTGAAACTCGTCCACTAAAATATGGCGAAAGCGTTTTTGATAATGCGCAAGAAGCTCAGGGTGATTTAGCCACAATTCATGTGCGCGTAATAAAATTTCGCCAAAATCCACCAATCCCTGATTCTGACAAGCCTCCTCATACAGGCCGTAAATTTCAATGAGGGTGCGGGAAAAATCATCGTGTGACGGAATAACGTGTGCGGCGCGGCGGCCTTCGTCTTTTTGGCCGTTAATAAACCATTGCACTTGCTTGGGCGGGTAACGACCATCGTCGATATTGGTGTCCTTCATCAGCCGTTTAATTAAACGCAACTGATCGTCGCTGTCTAAAATCTGAAAGCTTTGCGGCAGCTTGGCTTCTTGCCAGTGCAGTTTTAAAAACCGATGCGCAAGGCCGTGAAAAGTCCCTACCCACAAGCCATTGGCAGGAATACTAAGCAACTGCTCCAGCCGCCCTTTCATTTCTTTGGCCGCTTTGTTAGTAAAGGTCACGGCCATAATGGCAAAGGGCGAAATGCCTTCCACCTGCATCAGCCAGACGATGCGCTGCACCAACACCCGTGTTTTGCCCGAGCCTGCACCTGCCAAAACCAGCTGATGTTTAGATGAGGCCGCCACCGCTTGGCGTTGGCCATCGTTGAGATGATCAAGAAGTAAAGAAATATCCATAACGCGCCTTTAAAATAAGGTGCGCAGTGTAGCAAACTCCACCCGCCGTACCCAAAAAGCTTTGCATGAATGCCGCAGATAACGGCTATAATCCGCCAAACGCTTACGGAAACGCCCTGTGAACCATCGCCCCGTTCTGACCGATATCAACAACACGCTACCCTTTTTGCGCAAGTCTGAAGTCAAAGTGGCGGAGTACGTTTTGAAAAACGCTCAGCATGTCATCCATATGCGCATCGTCGATCTGGCGCAAGAAGCACAAGTTAGCGAACCGACTATTGTGCGTTTTTGCCGCGCCATTGGCTGCAACGGATTTCAAGAATTTAAGGTGCGTATTGCCCAAGAAATAGCGCTATCCAACAACATTGGCCATTTTGCTATTGAAGAAGACGATAGCATTGATGATGTTTGCACCAAGGTTTCCGACACCACCATTTCTCGCCTACAGCAAGTTAAAGCTCAGCTGAACAAAGCGCAAATCAATCAAGCCGCCAAAGCACTTAGCCAAGCCAATCGAGTTGAATTTTACGGCTACGGCTCCTCTGGCGCAGTCGCAGTCGATGCCCAGCACAAGTTTTTTCGCCTGCAAATTGCCACCACCGCCTACAGTGACCCGCACATGCAGGCCATGTCTGCGGTCACCTTGGGCAACAAAGACGTTGTAGTTGCCATCTCACAAAGTGGGCGCAGCAAAGACCTTATTCATTGTGTTGAGCTAGCACAAAAGGCAGGTGCAGTCGTGGTCAGCCTCGCCCCATCACACAGCCCACTGAGCCGTTTGGCGAATTTCCCGATCGATATCAACGTCGAAGAGGATATCGAACAGTTCACTCCCATGACCTCGCGCATTGCCTATCTTATGGTTATCGATATCTTGGCGGTCAGTGTCACCCATTTGCGCGGCCCCGAGTTTTCAGCTCGCCTAACCGCCATCAAAAAAAGCCTTCGTCCATTATACCTAGAGTCAGATTATTGACATTTCATGCCAATGCTGCGTAAGGATTGAATATTAAGAGGCTTTTCTGGCATAATGCGCAGGCTTTAATAACAAGAATCACAGTCATAGTGATCTCAAAATAAGGACTGCTATATGGAAGCTGCAATGCAAATACACCTGCAAGAAGATGATTTTATCCTTCCTCAAACCGAAAAGATCGTCGTCAACAAAGAAACCTCCTCCGCCAAAAAACTTTTCGCCCGACGTGCCATTGAAGACCACCTAGAACGCAAGTCACGAGAAAGCAAACTTGAATCCTACTATTTTGATTGATGTGCTCACGACCCTGTCTGAGCCTGCTCGTAAAAAAAGCCCTTTCGGGCTTTTTTCATTTAGATGGCATCTGCGTCGGTCTCGCCCGTGCGGATACGAATAACTT
>JBDKHD010000087.1:0-2816 GCA_039797885.1 Pseudomonadota bacterium | reverse complement strand
ATTACCTGATGGAAACCACCCCCGCCTTGGATGTGTTGTCGTTGATGCTCAAAGGCGATGGCAACTGTGCCGAAATTGATTGGCTGTTTTTGGGGCTAAGCATGCCGCAGTGGTTGTGCATTTGGTTTGTAGGCTTTACCGCAGCAACGCTGCTTGCCCTGTTTAAAACCCGCTCGTCGCGCTTATGTGTATGTCGCCTCTAGGGGCGCCACTGCCAAAGTACCAAGTACTCTCGTATAAAAAGCTTAACTAGTGTGAGCCAGCTTTCTGTTTCTTAACAAAAAATAATTAAACAATGCTATCCTTCGGCCACTTACTTACCCTTAAACCCTTATAAAAACAAAGCTTGGAACATAGGACGCCCAAACCATGACTGCGCCTGATAACACGCTTGAACCGACGGACAACGCAGAGCTTCTAACGCCAGCATCCAAGGCTCGTGTTGTACATCAGACCATGCCCATTCGCATCATGATTGCCAATGCCAAAGGCGGCTGCGGCAAAACCACTATGGCCACCAATCTCGCCAGCTTTATGTCGAATACGGGGCACAAAACGGTGCTTGTCGATTACGATCCGCAAGGATCTTCGATGGACTGGCTACAGGCGCGAGATTTACACCTGCCTGCGATTACGGGGCTGCCCGCCTTCCAAAATTTGAACGCACAGGGCGCGACACGCACTTGGAATCTGCGCGTTCCAGTTGATACTGCGCGCGTTATTTTAGACACCCCCGCAGGCTTGGCGGGCAATGTGTTGTCCGACCTGATTCAGCAGTCGGATATGGTGATTATCCCTGTGATTCCCTCGGCGATTGATATTCGTGCGGCAACGGGCTTTATTCGTGATGTGCTGCTGTCGCGCGCTTTTCGTATGAACCCTAAACCCATTGCCGTGATTGCCAATCGCGTCAAGAAAAATACCCTCATCTATGCCAAGCTGGAAAAGTTCTTAAAAAGCCTCAATATTCCTTTTGTGGCTGCCTTCCGCGATGCTCAATCCTACGTGCGTGCCAGCGAGCATGGCTTGGGATTGGTCGATTTTGAGCAAAACGACGCCAAAGACAGCAAAGAATGGCAGGCGTTATTAAAATGGCTGGACGAACGTATCGCCGAAAAACAGGCTAAGAGCTCAACTGGTACAACAACTGCGCCCCCACCTGCTCCGCACTAAGCTCCGCTTGCAGCAGCTGCGCACGCAGCGGCTCTTGGTCTTTTCTCACGCTCATCCGTACTTGCCGCAAAGGCACAATCACCGTGTCGCGCCAGTGCAAATACGGAGCTAAAGCTTGACTCTCAGGTAGGCTTTGCCTAGTTTGTTTCAGCCACAACTGCCACAGATACAGCAACACATCTTGTCCCTGCTCGTTTTGCAGTCTTAAACAATGCTCTTTCATGCCCTCTTGGGCGTAGGTGTGCAGCATAAATTGCCAAAGCGGGTTCATTAAAGCTTCATGGTAGGTCTTAGGGGCAGGCTGTAATAGAATACGCGCCATTTTATTTGGCCAGATACCCCCATGATTGAATTAAACCAAGTTTCCTTGCAGCGCGGCGTGAACATGCTGCTCAAAGACGCCAGCTTACGCATTCACGATGGCCAAAAAATCGCGCTAATCGGTGCTAATGGCGCGGGTAAATCCACTCTCTTTGCACTACTCAATGGCGAAATGCCCGTGGACGGCGGCGATTTATTGATGCCGCCCAAGTGGCGCATCGCCCACATGCGCCAAGAAGTCGAAAGCAGCACACGCAGCGCGCTGGATTACGCCATCGACGGCGACGCCGTTTTCCGCGAGCTGGAGCAAAGCATTGCCTGCGCCGCCAACGACCACAAGCTGGCGCAACATCTTGCCGACATGGACGCCCATCAGGGCTACCACATCCCTGTTAAAGCCCAACAGTTGCTGCACGGCCTAGGCTTCAACCAAGAGCAAATGCATCTGCCCGTAAACAGCTTTTCAGGTGGTTGGCGTATTCGCCTGAACCTCGCCCAAGCATTGATGATGCCCTCCGACCTGATGCTGCTCGACGAGCCTACCAACCACTTGGATTTAGAGGCCACGCTCTGGCTGGAAGGCTATCTCAAAGGCTACCCTGGCACGCTGCTGTTCATTTCGCACGACCGCGATTTTATCGACTCGGTCGCAAGCCATATTGTCCACCTGCATCAGCAAACGCTCACGCTCTACCCTGGCAACTACAGCGCCTACGAGCGTATGCGAGCTGAAAAACTGGCGCAGCAACAAAGCCAATATGAAAAGCAACAGGTGCGCATTGCCGAGATCGACGACTTCGTGCGCCGTTTTCGTGCTAAAGCCACCAAGGCCAAACAAGCGCAAAGCCGCCTAAAAGAACTGGAACGCATGGAGCGCATCGCCCCCGCGCATGTGGATTCACCCTTCCAGTTTAAATTTCCCTGCTACGAAAAAATGTCCGCGCCCCTGCTCACGTTGGATCAAGCCGATCAAGGCTATGCGGGAAAAACCATCCTGCCCAAGGTACGGCTGTCCATCGTGCCTGGGCATCGCATAGGCCTGTTGGGGCCAAACGGTGCGGGCAAATCCACCCTACTTAAAACCCTGTGCGGTGAACTGCCCATGCAAAGCGGCCAGCGCAGCCAAGGCGAACACCTGCGCATCGGTTATTTTGCCCAGCATCAGCTTGAAGCTTTGGATACCCAAGCCTCGGGCTTGCTGATTTTGCAACGGCTGCGCCCGCAGGCCAGCGAGCAAGAAATCCGCAATTTTCTTGGTGGCTTTGGCTTTCATGGCGACAAAGCACTGGAAGTCATCGCGCCCTTTTCAGGTGGCGAAAAAG
>JBDKHD010000086.1:0-2648 GCA_039797885.1 Pseudomonadota bacterium | reverse complement strand
GCCAACCCCGAGCTTCCCAGTGGTGGCTATCGCGTGCGTAGTGCCGCAGATCACAGCAAAACCGAGCCACTCTTTGGCCAAGAGCCCATATCTTCTAATTCAAATTCCAGCGCCTATGGCTCATTTGAGTTTAAAGCTCAGGACGACAGGGCCGATTTTTCGACCGAGCTGTTCGAGCCTGATGCTTTCGCCTCGACGGCAACAACAGCGGCCACGCCCAGTGCTGCGCCTAAGTCCGAAAGCAAGCCTGAGCCTGAGCCTATTGTCGCTCCCGATTTTCCTGAGCCCAAGCTTATCCCTAAGGCGCGCCCTGTTAATTTGGATGAAGCTGTACCTATGCTGCTTGATGTCGAGGAGCTGGGTGCGGACGAGCAAAGCGCGCCTGCTATTCATGTCGAACCCCCAAAACCCGTGCAATCGGCCTTGGATTTAACCCCCAACCCAGAGGCTGAACCTTTGCCGCAAACTCTTGAGGTTGAGCTTGATATTCAAGCGCAGACAACCGAGCCTGAGCATGGATTGTCGGCGGCTTTCGATGAGGCCGTTGCGGTAGAGCCCAGCGCCGAAGAAGAAGTAGCCGATTTGGTGCAGCCGATTCCTTTGTACCCTGTGAACTTTGCCGCTAAAACCTCAGAGAAACTGAGCACGCGCCCTGATGCCGAACTGGTGTTGGTAATCCATGCGATTGCCGCTCCCGACCAGCCCTTTAATGGCAAAGACATTATTTATTTATTCAATAGCTGCGATTTACTTTTTGGTGAAAAAGACATTTTTCATCGCTATGAGCATGCCGACGGCCTAGGTCATATTCAATTTTCCGTGGTGCCCAGCTACGAGCCGCAGCATTTCACACCTGCAACTATGGCTAAAGATGAATACCGTGGTTTGAGTTTCTTTGTGCGCCTGCCTGGAGTGGATAAACCGCACGAAGCCTATGAGGCCATGCTGGGTTTGGCGATGGTGCTGCACAAACAATTTAATGCCGAATTATTTGACGGTGCGCGCAGCGCCTTTACGCAGCAAACCATCGAGCACGATCGCCAGCAAATTACCGATTACGAGCGTAGCCAGCGTCTGGCTAAAATGAAAAATGCGCGCTCTTGAGAGAGACTATGAATCAACATGATTTATTTTCAGAAGAGCCGAAAGGCTCTTCTGTTGTTTCTGATGCAAAGGAAATCGAAAAACTAACAAGCCTGCGCGCACAAATATTGCAGCATAATTATCGTTATTATGTGCTCGACGAACCCAGCATTCCCGATAGCGAATACGACCGCCTGCTGCGAGAATTACAAAATCTCGAAGCGCACTTTCCGCAGTTAATCACCCCCGAATCGCCCACGCAAAAAGTCGGTGCGACACCACTTAAAAGTTTTGGCCAAGTGCAGCACGAGCAGCCTATGTTGTCGCTCGATAATGCCATGGCTGCGCCAGAGTTTTCTGCCTTTTATCTGCGTGTGCTTGAGCGTTTGGGTCAACATAAAGAACTGGAATTGGCCTGTGAGCCTAAGCTCGATGGTTTAGCGGTTAGTTTGCTGTATGAGCAAGGCATTTTAGTGCGAGCAGCCACACGTGGCGATGGTCAAACAGGCGAAGATATTACGCAAAATGTGCGTACCATTAAAAACATTCCATTGAAACTTTTGGGTGATTTTCCTGCGCGCATAGAAATTCGTGGCGAAGTTTATATGCCCAAAAAGGGCTTTGATTTATACAATCAGCAAGCGTTAGCCAAAGGCGAAAAACCCTTTGCCAATCCGCGTAACGCCGCCGCAGGATCACTGCGACAATTAGACCCCAGCATTACCGCTAAACGCCCACTGGAGTTTTGTTGTTATGGCATTGGTGTCGTCAGCGAAGACTTTAATATGCCGCCAAATTACAGCGCGATTTTAGAAAAAGTGCAAAGTTTTGGAGTGCGCATCAATGAAAACCGCAAGGTCGTAACAGGTTTGGCGCAAGCGCAGGCTTATTACGAAGATTTAGGTAAAAAACGCGCTGCTTTGCCTTATGAAATCGACGGCACGGTTTTTAAAATTAATTCGCTGGCCTTGCAGAAAGCGCTGGGGTTTGTGGCGCGTGCGCCACGTTGGGCGGTGGCCTATAAATTTCCTGCATTAGAGGAAATGACAGAATTACTGGGCGTGGATTTTCAAGTGGGGCGTACAGGTGCGCTCACGCCTGTGGCACGCTTAAAACCTGTGTATGTAGCTGGTGTGACCGTGGCCAATGCCACCTTGCACAATATGGATGAAATAGAACGCTTGGGCGTGCACATTGGTGATACGGTTATTATTCGTCGCGCAGGCGATGTGATTCCGCAAGTGGTCGCGGTGGTTCTGGAAAAGCGCGGGCAAACACAAGATATTGTGCTGCCCACGCACTGCCCAGTGTGCGGCTCGCAAATAGAAAAAGTAGCAGGTGAAGCGGTGGCGCGCTGCACAGGCGGGTTATTTTGCGCGGCGCAGCGTAAAGAGGCCATTAAACATTTTGCCGCACGCAAAGCCATGGATATCGAAGGCTTGGGCGATAAATTAATCGAGCAGCTGGTGGATGAGGATTTAATTCAGAGTGTGGATGATTTGTATCATCTCAACCTCGAACAGCTAGCGGCCTTGGAGCGCATGGCAGAAAAATCCGCACAAAAT
>JBDKHD010000085.1:0-15460 GCA_039797885.1 Pseudomonadota bacterium | reverse complement strand
CGGCACTGAATATCGACTACATCCCTTCAGTGGCCAACTTTATTGCCTTTAAAATCCCTACTACGCATAAAGCCCAAGAGGTTTTCCAAAAACTCCTAGCTAAAGGCATTATTGTGCGCCCTGTGGCGGGCTATGAAATGCCGCAGCATTTGCGTGTGTCTGTGGGTACGCAGGCACAGAACGCCGCCTTTTTAATGGCGCTTAAAGCGGTGCTGGCATGACTCAGGCTTTACACATTCCCAAGCTGGCCATCATTGGCCTAGGGCTGATTGGTGGCTCTTGGGTGAAAGCCCTGCGCGAGCATCAGGCGCTTGGGGAAGTGTGGGGCTATGACCGCAATTTAGAATCCATGTGCTTGGCGGTATCAGGCGGTGTGATTGATCATTTCAGTGAAGATATCGCCATGGTGGTGCAGGGCGCGGATTTTATTATTCTGTCGGTGCCGATTTTGGCCATGCGCCAAGTGCTTAGCCGTATTGCGCCTTTTGTTTCTGATCATGCCGTGCTCACCGATGTGGGTTCGGTCAAAGGCTCGGTGGCCGCCGATGTTGAAGCGGTGTTTGGGGCAAACTTTAGCCGTTTTGTGCTCGGGCATCCTATCGCAGGCAGCGAGCGCAGCGGTATTACGGCGGTCGAGGCCAATTTGTTCGTGCGACACAAGGTTATTCTCACCCCGCAAGCTCATACCGATGCGCAAGCTTTGGCACAAGTCAAACAAGCTTGGCAGGTGGCGGGAGCGGAAGTGGAAATCATGGAAATCAATCACCATGATGAAATTCTGGCGGCAACCAGCCACTTGCCGCATTTGCTGGCTTATTCCTTGGTTAATACTTTAGCCAGCGATCAAAGCAACAAAGAATATTTTAATTACGCCGCAGGCGGTTTTCGGGATTTCACCCGCATTGCCGCCTCAAGCCCAGTGATGTGGCGCGATATTTTCAGTGCTAATAAGACGCAGATTTTGCGCACACTGGACAGCTTTAATCGGGATTTAAACGCGCTGCGCCAAGCCATAGAACAAGACGACAGCACTTATGTGATGGGCGTTTTGACTCGTGCTAAAGTGGCGCGCGACCATTTCTCAACCATTCTCGCCCGCAGGGCTTATGTGGAACCCACTAAGATGACCTCTGTAACCTATATTGCCTCGCCCGCCCATCGTTTTACTGGCCGCTTTCGCGTGCCTGGCGACAAATCCATTTCGCATCGTTCCATCATGTTAGGCTCGATTGCCGAAGGCACTACCTATGTAGAAGGCTTTTTAGAAGGCGAGGACAGCCTCGCCACCTTGCAAGCTTTCCGTGATATGGGTGTGGTCATCGAAGGCCCTAATAAGGGCAAGGTCACCATTCATGGTGTGGGTTTGCATGGCCTGAAAACCCCACCCAACAGCATTTATCTGGGTAACTCGGGTACTTCCATTCGCCTGCTTTCTGGCCTCTTGGCAGGCCAAAACTTTGATGTGGAAATGAGCGGTGATGAGTCTTTGTCCAAGCGCCCTATGAGGCGTGTGGCCGACCCGCTGCGTTTGATGGGCGCAAACATTGAAACCGCCGAAGGTGGCCGCCCACCGCTGAAATTAAAAAGCGCCAAGCTCAAAGGCATTCATTACGATCTGCCGATGGCCAGTGCTCAGGTGAAGAGCTGCGTGCTGCTAGCAGGCTTGTATGCGCAGGGCGATACCTCAGTCACCGAGCCTGCACCTACGCGTGACCACACCGAACGTATGCTCAAAGGCTTTGGCTACCCTGTCTCGGTGGAGGGCAACAAAGCCACAGTAAAAGCAGGTGGAAAACTCACGGCCACCCACATTGATGTACCAGCGGATATTTCTTCTGCCGCCTTTATGATGGTGGCCGCCAGCATCGCCGAAGACGCCGATGTCACGCTGGATCACGTGGGTATTAATCCCACTCGCATTGGCATTATTAATATTCTGCGTTTGATGGGCGGCAATATCGATGTGCTGAACGAGCGTGAAGTCGGCGGCGAACCCGTGGCCGATATTCGCGTGCGCAGCGCCAAACTCAAAGGCATTCCAATCCCCGAAGATCAAGTGCCTTTAGCGATCGACGAATTTCCTGTTTTGTTTATCGCAGCGGCCTGCGCCGAAGGGCAAACGGTACTCACGGGTGCCGAAGAGCTGCGCGTAAAAGAATCTGATCGTATTCAAGTGATGATCGACGGCCTTAAAAGACTAGGCGTAGAGTGCGAAGGCACACCCGATGGCGCAATTATTCAAGGTATGGGCGAGTTTGGCGGCTTTAGCAAAGGCACCATCCAAAGCCATCACGATCACCGCATCGCCATGAGTTTTAGCATTGCTTCATTGCGTGCCGTCGAACCTATTACCATCGAAGATTGTCAGTTCGTTGCCACCTCTTTCCCCACCTTCGTGGATATTTGCAACGAAGCGGGTATGCAGATTGATGTGCTGACCAAGAGGTAAGCTTGGTTGATTTGTAATGGCGGCCAATGCCGCCGCTACGGATAATTTGCGCGTAATCGCCAAAAAATTGGACTCTTTTATGACAAACACCAACAAAATTATCACCATCGATGGCCCCTCTGGTGCGGGGAAGGGTACGGTCTGTGCGCTTTTGGCTGAAAAACTCGGCTGGGCGTTGCTTGATAGCGGTGCGCTCTATCGCATTACGGGCTTGGCGGCTTCACGCAAGGGCATTGATTTGGCCGACGAGAGCGCCGTGGCCAAGATTGCCGCGCAGTTGGATGTCGAGTTTATTCCCACCAACGAGGGGGTGAAAACCATCCTAGAAGGCGATGACGTAACGCGCAGCATTCGTACCGAAGAGGTGGGCAGTCTTGCTTCACAAGTCGCGGCTTTGCCCAAGGTGCGTGAAGCCTTATTGCAGCGCCAGCGCGATTTTGCCAATAAGCAAGGCTTGATTGCCGATGGTCGTGATATGGGCACAGTGGTGTTCCCCGATGCGGCCACTAAAATCTTCCTGACCGCCTGTGCCGAAGAGCGTGGTCTGCGTCGCTATAAGCAGCTTAAAGATAAGGGCTTGGACGCCGACTTAAACGCCATCATTGAAGACATCCGTATCCGTGATGAGCGCGACTCCAACCGCGCGGTCGCGCCTTTAAAACCTGCCGAAGGCGCGCTCTATATCGACAGCACCAAGCTTTCCATTGATGAAGTCTGTGCCTTGGTATTAGAAAGGCTTGCCCTGTAGCGACAACCAAGAGTGCCACCAAATGGAGGCCAGTGGCCTCCGCTACGGCGTATCCAGCTCTGTGGATGATAATCCCCGCCATCGTAGCGGCGACTAAGGGTTGCCACCGCATAAAATCATCGCCTTGCATATGCCTATTGACTGGGATAAAATCCCGCGCCTTTATTCCATGTCTTCGTGCGGGAATAAGCACAGCGTTGGCCGACTTCTTAGGGAGAATACGCTGTTTTAATCTAACCCAACCCCAAATGGCGGCCATTTGGAGCGTGGTTCAAATTCTTGAAGCACGCCTTAACTTACAGGTAATACTCCATGAGCATGAGCGAAAGCTTTGCAGCACTCTTTGAAGAATCATTAAAAGAACTGGACATGCAAACCGGTTCAATCGTCACAGGTACCATCGTTGCTATCGACAGCGACTGGGTGACTGTGAACGCTGGCCTTAAATCCGAAGCCGTTATTCCACGCAGCCAATTCGTGAACGAAAAAGGCGAGCTGGAAGTGAAGGTGGGCGATGAGACTCAGGTTTCTTTGGAAGCCATCGAAGACGGTTTCGGTGAAACCAAGCTGTCTCGTGAGAAAGCCAAGCGTGCTGAGAGCTGGATCGAGCTGGAAAAAGCCTTCGAAGCCAACGAAATGGTTATGGGTATTATCAATGGTAAGGTCAAAGGTGGCTTCACTGTTGAAATGAAAAACATCCGCGCCTTCTTGCCAGGTTCTTTGGTAGACGTGCGCCCTGTGCGCGAAACCACGCACTTGGAAGGCAAAGAGCTGGAATTTAAAGTGATCAAGTTGGATGCCAAGCGCAACAACGTCGTGGTATCTCGCCGCGCGGTGTTGGAAGCAGCAAACAGCCAAGAACGCGAAGAATTGCTGGCCAATCTGCAAGAAGGCCAAGCTGTTAAAGGTATCGTTAAAAACCTTACCGACTACGGTGCTTTCGTTGATCTGGGCGGCGTAGACGGCTTGCTGCACATCACCGATATGGCTTGGAAACGCATTAAACACCCAAGCGAAATCGTGGCTGTTGGCGATGAAATCGACGTACGCGTACTGAAGTTTGACCGCGAACGTAACCGCGTATCTTTGGGCCTGAAACAATTGGGCGACGATCCATGGGTAAGCATCAATGCTCGTTACCCAGAGCACGCTCGTGTGAAAGCACGCGTAACCAACCTGACCGACTACGGCTGCTTTGCTGAGCTGGAAGAAGGCGTAGAAGGCTTGGTACACGTCTCCGAAATGGACTGGACCAACAAGAACATCCACCCAAGCAAAGTGGTACAAGTGGGCGATGAAATCGACGTGATGGTTCTGGACATCGACGAAGAACGTCGTCGTATTTCTTTGGGTATCAAACAATGCTCTATGAATCCATGGGAAGAGTTCGGCACTCGCTTCAACAAAGGCGACAAGATCAGCGGTAAGATCAAATCCATCACCGACTTCGGTATCTTCATCGGCTTAGATGGCGGCATCGACGGTTTAGTGCATTTGTCTGACCTGTCTTGGAACGAAAACGCTGAAGAAGCGGTACGCAAATACAAGAAAGGCGATGAGTTGGAAACTGTGATCCTCTCTATCGACCCAGAACGTGAGCGTATTTCTTTGGGCGTGAAACAGCTGGAAAGCGATCCTTTCTCTGAGTTCGTTGCTGAAAACGACAAAGGCTCTGTCGTAACTGGTAAAGTGACCGCAGTGGATGCCAAAGGCGCGACTGTGGAAATCATCCCAGGCGTGGAAGCGACTTTGAAAGCCTCTGAAATCAGCCGTGACAAAGTCGAAGATGCGCGTAACGTGCTCAAAGAAGGCGACAGCGTTGAAGCTGTGATCACTGTGGTGGATCGTAAGAACCGCACCATCAGCTTGTCTGTAAAAGCCAAAGACGACGCTTCTACTAAAGCGGCTCTGAAAGAACACCGTGCGAAAGCCGACGCAGAAGTGTCTGGCCCCACCACTATTGGTGATCTGATCAAAGAGCAAATGAACCAGAAGAACTAAGTTGGTTCAGACTTAAGGATGGGATTGCCATCCTGTCCTTAGGCCAAACCCGCCCTAAAGTGCACTCTGAGTGCTTATTTTAGGCGGGTTTTTTTGCATTAGGCCGAGGCCTTTTTTATACAGTGGCTGTTTTTTTGTGGCCGCTTGTAATAGCTCAGGAGGTTGTTATGCCCAAGAGGGCGCTCTTTCTTCCCTTATTTTCTTTGTTGCTTTCTGCTTGCGCGGTTTGGCCTAAGCCTGAACCCGAGCAGCCACCTTTGACGCGCGCGGAGGTGCGTGAGCTGCTGCAAGAACAAGCGCAACAAGCCCCAACAACCGTCACTTGTGAGTTGCCACCTGCGGCGGTCGAGCCGTCTGAGCAGGAGGTTCAGCTGGCGATTTTGAACGAAAAAGTCGAGCAGTTGCTTGCCAATGCGGGCCTTGTCAGTAAGGAGTCCTGCCCACAGGCCGACAATGCGGCCAAATACGACGGCAAGCTGATTATCGGTGCGACCGAGTGGGTGTATTTAAACCCGCCAGGCCATCATTATTTGGCGCGCATCGACAGCGGTGCGACCACCTCATCCATTAGCGTACTGAATTTGGTGCGCTTTGAGCGCAATGGCAAAAAATGGGTTAAATTCGATTTGAAACCCGATGGTGAAACTCAGGCCATCAGCGTTGAAGCCCCTGTAGAGCGCAATGTGCTGATTCGTCAGTCTTCAACCTCGGAAAACGACCGTCGCCCCGTGGTATTGCTTAATGTACGTTTAGGGTCGTTGCAGCAAGAAACCGAGTTTACGCTCACCGACCGTTCGCACATGAATTACCCCATGCTGCTTGGGCGCAGTTTCTTGCAAGACGTGACTTTGATCGATGTCAGCCAAGAGCTCATACAACCCAAAGTGGATGTGCATGGCCAGATCGAGGCCGCACCAAGCCCTACCCCTGCGCCACTCAATCCCGATGAAAAGCTCAAACCCAAGCCCATGCCCACCAAGGCGGAGTAAGCCCGATGTCTAAAGCCTCAAAGCGCTGGTCATTTTATCTGCTGGTTACTGTGCTGCTGTTGATCGGGCTTGGCCTTATTGCACATCGCCACTGGGCTTATGAAGTGCCTTTGCTTTATGGGCAAACCCAGACCATTTGGTCGGTGGAAGCCAAGATCGAATTTAGCGCTCAAGGTGAGCCTGTTAAGGTTTCGATGGTACGCCCAAGCGATCAGGCCAACTTTCGTATTTTGCAGGAAAACGGTGCATCCCCTGGCTACGGCCTTAATTTTCTTGACGGCGCGACGCCCAGAGCGCAATGGACGATTCGCAGCGCCACAGGAAAGCAAGAGCTGTTTTATCGCGCCGATATTCTGGTGACGCAAAACCCCGATACCGAACACATTCCCACTGCGCCTGTGATAGCTCCAGTCAGCTGGGCAGAACCTTACGCTTCGGCGGTAGAGGCTATTTTAAGGCAGGCTTACGCCACTTCCGCCGATAGCTTTAGCCTGACACGCGAGTTGTTGAAGCGTTTTGAGCCCGTTTCTCAAGATCAGCAGGTGGAGCTGTTACGCGCGCATTTTGCCAATGCGCTGCCTGATTTATGGGTGGACATGCTGCACAGGGCTGGTGTCAGTGCCAGCTTGGTCTACGGCCTAGAGCTGCGTGATGGCCGTCGTCGTCAAGGTTTGGAGCCGATGCTGCGCGTGTGGCAAGGTAATCGAAGTCAGATATTCCCGCTGCCGCAAAGCAAAGTGCAGGCGCTGATGGCTTCAGGCAAGCCCATTTTGCTGTGGGATCAAAGCGGTGCGCCGGTGTTGGATGTGGTCGGCGCTAAGGACTCCAGTATTCGGTTTTCCATGGTGAAGCGCGAAGAATCCACTTACGCCAACGTTGCCAAAAATCTCAGTAACGAACACAGCTTGCTTAACTTCTCCATTCACAGCCTGCCCATTGAAGAGCAGGCCATGTTTAAAACCATTTTATTGTTACCCATTGGTGCGCTGGTGGTCTGCATTTTGCGCGTACTGGTCGGGCTGAAAACCTCAGGCACTTTTATGCCCGTGCTGATTGCCTTGGCCTTTGTGCAAACTTCGTTGGTGCCAGGTTTGATCGGCTTTTTGTTGGTGGTGGCGACAGGGCTGTATTTTCGTGGTTATTTGTCCAAGCTCAATTTGCTTCTTGTACCGCGAATTACGGCGGTCATTATTATGGTGATTGCCATTATCAGCCTGTTTTCGGTGGTGGCTTACAAGCTGGATTTAACCGAAGGCTTAAAAGTTATTTTTTTCCCCATGATTATTCTGTCTTGGACCATTGAGCGTATGTCCATCCTTTGGGAAGAAGAGGGCGGGCGCGAGGTAATGAAACAAGGTGGTGGCAGCTTGCTGACGGCGGTATTGGCTTACTGGGCGATGAACGATCCGTGGATCCGCCATCTGACCTTCAATTTTATCGGTGTGCAGTTTGTGGTCTTGGCCTTGGTGCTGATGATCGGCTCGTACACAGGCTATCGTTTGTCGGAATTAAAACGCTTTCGGGTCTTTGCGCGCTGATGTGGTTCATCTCTTCTAAAAAGCTCAATGAGTTGGGTATCTTGGGTATGAACAAGCGTAACGTCAGTTACATCAGCCGCTATAACCAGCGTAGTCTTTATCCCTTGGTGGATAACAAGCTCAAAACCAAGGCCATTTTAGAGCAGGCGGGCATCATGACGCCTAGGCTCATCGGGGCGATTGAAAGCCAATACGATGTTTCTAAACTGGAAAGCCTGCTGCATGGGCAGTCGGGTTTTGCCATCAAGCCCGCCAAGGGCAGTGGCGGCAAAGGCATAGTCGTGCTGTCGCGCAACAGCGAAGGTCAGCTGCTTAAGCCCAGTGGCGCGGTGCTGAGCTTGACCGATTTACAGCGCCATGTGTCCAATATTCTTTCTGGATTGTTTAGCCTAGGTGGCGGGACTGATATTGCTTTGGTCGAGGAGCTGATCGAGTTTGATCAAAACTTAGGCGGCTATTCCTACGAAGGCGTGCCCGATATTCGCGTGATTGTTTGCCGTGGCTACCCCGTGATGGCGATGATCCGCCTTTCAACCAGTGCCTCAGACGGCAAGGCCAACCTGCATCAGGGCGCGGTCGGAGTGGGGCTGGATATTGCCACGGGCAAGCCGCTGAATGCCATTCAGTTTGGTGAGCAGGTTGTGCGTCATCCCGACACAGGAAAAAACCTCAGTGAGTTAGAGATCCCCAACTGGGATGTGCTCTTGACCTTGGCGGCGCGCTGCTACGAGGTCAGTGGCCTGGGCTATTTGGGTACAGACATAGTGTTGGATAAACGCCACGGCCCGATGCTGCTGGAACTGAATGCGCGCCCAGGCTTGGCTATTCAGGTCGCTAATGGCGCGGGGCTGCTGCCGCGTTTGCGTAAAATCGATGCGCTGAGCAACGAAGAGACTCGGCTGCCTGCGGCCGAGCGCGTGGCACGAGCGCGACAGTGGTTTGCCGCCAAGCAATCGGAATTATTCTGATATTAAAGGCCTTGCTGCTATGATGCGCACTTAGTGACAAGTGCGGTTAAGGATTGAAAATGCGTTCGCCACGAATTGGCTTTATTGGAATGGGTTTGATGGGTGTACCGATGAGCCTGCGCTTGCTGCAAGCAGGCTTGCCCTTGTGTGTTTGGAACCGCAACCCTGTTAAAACCCAAAGTCTACAAGCTCGCGGCGCTCGCGTAGCCGCCACTCTCAAAGAGCTGTCAGCGCACAGCGATTTTATTTTTTTGTGTGTCAGCAACACCCAAGCGGTGGAAGAAGTTCTGCTTCACAGCGAGCTTTTGGGCGCGTTGCGTCATGGTCAGGTGGTTGTCGATTTCTCCAGTATTGCCCCCGATGCCAGCCAGCATATTGCCTCAGTGCTGGCCGAAAAAGGCGTGAGCTTTGTCGATGCCCCTGTTTCGGGCGGGGTGGTGGGTGCGGAAAACGGCACTTTGGCCATTATGGCCGGTGGTGATGCGAAGCTTATCGAAACGCTGCACCCTGTCTTATTGCACTTAGGTGCGCGCGTAACACACATGGGTCCTGTAGGTAGCGGCCAAATTACCAAGATCTGCAATCAAATACTGGTTAGCTGCAATGTGCTGGTGATGGCCGAAGTCATGGCTTTGGCCGAGCGTGCAGGCGTGAATGCCGCGCGCATCCCCGATGCGCTAAAAGGCGGTTTTGCTGACTCCATTCCGTTGCAGGTGACAGGGCCGCGCATGGCTAACAAAGATTTTGAACCCGTGAAATGGCACGTCAAAACTCTGCTTAAAGATTTGGATATGGCTCAGGCCTTGGCGCGTCAAATGCACAGTGCCGTACCTATGGCGGGCTTGGGCGCGCAGCTGATGCGTTTGCATGCTAGCCAAGGTTTTAGTGACAGCGACCCCAGCACTTTGGTGATGCAATACGAGGGCAAGGTATGAAATTGTGTGCCAACCTTTCTTTGCTCTACACCGAAGTGCCGTTTTTAGAGCGCTTTGCCTTGGCCGCCGCCGATGGTTTTACGGCGGTGGAAATTCAATTTCCCTATGACACGCCCATAGCGGACATACAGCGTGAGCTGCTTGCCCATCGGCTGCGCTGCGTATTGATAAACGTGCCTGCGGGTGACTTGATGCAAGGTGGCGAAGGCTTGGCCGCTGTGCCTGCCCGCAAGGCTGAATTTTCGGCGGCCTTGGTGGAATGCTTGGCTTATGCGCGCGCCTTGAAAGTGGCCTGTGTGAATGTCTTACCTGGGCGCTGCCTAGACGACAGCAAAAGAGAGGAGTATCTCGAAACCCTGTGCCATAACCTGATTAAAACCGCCGACACCCTCAAGCACTTTGGCATTACCACTACCTTTGAAGCCATCAACACCCGCGATATGCCAGGCTTTTTAATTTCAACCACGGCGCACCTGCTTGATGTGTTAAGACGTGTGCGCCATCCGCAAGTCAAAGCGCAGTTTGATATTTATCACATGGCCACCATGGAGCAGGATCTATTGGGCTTTCTGGCCAAACACGCTAAGGATATAGGCCATATTCAGTTTGCCGACACGCCCCACCGTGGCCAGCCTGGTAGCGGACATTTGGATTTTCCGTTGCTGTTTAAAGCCATCGATGACAGCGGCTACGCAGGCTATGTCGGTGCCGAATACAAGCCCACGCGCCCAACCAGCCGCACTCTGACTTGGATGCGCGCCTTGGCTGCTCCGACGGTTTAAAATAAGTTTTGCTGAGTCTCGTCGCTGGGTTCAACCCAAAGTAGGCTGAGTTGAATGTCTGAATTTTGGGTGGTGGCGGGGGGTGCGCCTTTGCTGGCCAGTACTTTTAAACGGCGTTTTTCGCACAGGTTGATAACCAGCTGTTTTTGAAAATTGCTGTATTGATTCCAATACAAGCGCTCGTCGCGGCTACGAAAACAACCAATGCAGTAGCCTTTGTTGTTCATCTGACAAATGCGCTTACACGGGCTTGGGATTTCAAACAGCTCGCCTTGGTCAATCATGCTGACTTTTCCAAAATAACTTCGAGCAGACTAGCGAATGCGCGGGCATAAAAAAAGCCCAACTTTGCAGTTGGGCTTTTTCGCACTAAAGGCGCAGCTTAAACGGGGTTTACGTTTTCAGCTTGTGGGCCTTTTTGACCTTGAGTAACTTCCATAGTTACTTTTTGGCCTTCGGCTAAAGTCTTACGACCGTTGCCATTGATTGCGCTGAAGTGAACGAATACGTCTTTGCCAGATTCTTGTTCGATGAAGCCGAAGCCTTTTTCATCGTTGAACCATTTAACGGTGCCTTGAACTACGTTTGCCATGCTATGTTTCCTAAAAGTTTGCCCTTGGGGCCTTGCTGTATAACGGGCATTTCTCTGGATACTGGTCCCTCACGGGATATAATCAAAAAATGCCACTATCGACCAGTATCCTGCATATCTTACGAATATGGAGCACTCGCCAATCTGCTTGCAAGTGCAAGCGCGGGCTATAGTAGCCTAATTGTGAGCCAGTACCAAGCTTTTCTTTTAATAAGAATGCAGATATCCAGCCGAACTTGCCTAAATCTTGGGGTATACTGGCAATTTTTTAGACGCCTGTCATGAATGCCAATCAACGCCACGCCATTTTTGCCCGCCTGTGCGAGCACAACCCCCATCCTCAAACCGAGCTAGAATACCAAAGTACTTTTGAGCTTTTGGTGGCCGTAGTGCTTTCGGCACAGGCGACCGATGTCGGTGTGAATAAGGCCACGCGTTTGCTCTTTCCTGTGGCCAATACCCCAGAAAGCATGTTGGCTTTGGGTGTAGAAGGGCTAAAAACCTACATCAAAACCCTTGGTCTTTTTAACACCAAGGGCAAAAACATCATTATGCTGTGCGAGATTTTAATTCGTGAGCACCAAAGCCAAGTGCCTGCTACGCGTGAAGCTTTAGAAGCGCTGCCTGGTGTTGGCCGCAAAACTGCCAATGTGATTTTAAATACGGCGTTTGGCCAGCCGACCATCGCTGTAGATACTCATATTTTTCGCGTGGCCAATCGCACCAAATTGGCAGTGGGTAAAAACGTCGATGAAGTGGAGCGCAAATTGGTTAAAACTACGCCCGCTGAGTTTAAACAAGATGCGCATCATTGGCTGGTGTTACATGGGCGCTATACCTGCATCGCCCGCAAGCCTAAGTGCGACTCTTGTGTGATTGAAGATTTATGCGAATACAAAAACAAAATGTACGAGTGAGGGTGCTATGAGGCTTTTGCATACCATGTTACGAGTTGGTGATTTACAACGCTCGGTGGATTTTTATACGCGCGTGCTGGGTATGCGTTTATTGCGTCAGCATGATAATAAAGACCACCGATACAGCCTCGCCTTTGTAGGTTATGAGGATGAAAGCTTGGGCGCGGTGTTGGAGCTGACCTATAACTGGGGCGTGTCGAACTATGAGCTCGGCGGCGCTTTTGGCCATATTGCCTTGGAGGTCGAAAATTGCGTGCAAGCGGTTGAGCAAATCCGCGCTGCATACGGCAAAGTGACGCGCGAAGCAGGCCCTGTAAAAGGCGGCACAACGGTTATTGCTTTTGTTGAAGACCCTGATGGCTACAAAATCGAATTGATCGAAAAGAAAACCGCGCAGGCAGGTGCGTTTTAATGGTGCAGATTTCGCAGTCTTTGCAATTTTCTGAAGTGTATCTTTTTACTCCAGAGGTGTTTCAGGATGAGCGCGGCTTTTTTATGGAAAGCTTTCGTGACAGCTGGTTCGATGGCATCGCGCAGAGTTTGCGTTTTGTGCAGGACAATCATTCGCTGTCCAAGCAACATGCGCTGCGCGGCTTGCATTATCAGCTGGAAAAACCACAAGGGAAATTAATTCGCGTGATAGAGGGGCAGGTGTTTGATGTCATTGTCGATATGCGTAAGAACTCTAAAACTTTTGGCCAATGGCAAGGTTTTAATTTGGATGCAAAAACACCGCAGCTGCTGTGGATACCACCAGGTTTTGCTCACGGTTTTTATACGCTCAGTGATAAAGCCCAATGCCTGTATCGCTGTACCGAATATTATCACCCGCAAAGTGAACGCTGTTTGCACTACGCTGATAGCAGGTTAAATATCGCTTGGCCTTTGTCGCAGCCTCCTATTGTTTCTGCCAAAGATTTACGCGGCAAATCCTTCCTTAGCGCGGATTATTTTTAACGTGGCCAAACTTCGCGTACTTTTAACAGGCGCTTCGGGTCAGCTTGGCCAAGCACTGCAAGCCAAATGGCCAAAATGTTACGAGCTGGTGGCCTTAAATCATAGCGATTTTGCTGTGGAGGATATCGAGCAAGGCATTCAAATTTTTATGCAATACAAGCCGCATATGGTGATTCATTGTGCGGCTTTTACGGCGGTGGATCGTGCGCAAATCGAGCCTGATTTAGCCTACGACATTAACGAGCAAGGCGTGCGCAATCTGGTGCGGATTTGCCAGAAAAAACGCATTAAATTGCTGCATATCTCCAGCGATTATGTGTACCAAGGTGAAGGCTCAACCGCTTTAATCGAGCAAGCACTTCCTAACCCAAGTAACGAATACGGCCACAGCAAATTAGCGGGGGATAACGCCGTTTTGGCTTTGGGCAAACAGGCTTTGGTGCTGCGCAGCAGCTGGCTGTTTAGCCCTTTTGGTCAGAACTTTGTGAAAAGCCTCTGGCAAAAGCTGCGAGCAGGCGAAAGGGTGCGCGTGGTGAATGACCAAATCGGCTCGCCGACCTCGGCCTTGTATCTGGCCGATTGCATCATTCAAGCCATTGCGCCTTTTTGGCGAGGGCAGATTTCAGGCCTGTTTCATGTCTGCAATCAAGGCCAGGCCAGCTGGTTTGAGCTGGCGCAAGCGCTTGAAAAATTGGCGCGCGCGCGCGGTTTTACGGCGGGGCAGGTGGAAGCCATCAGTACGGCAGAGTATTGCGCCTTGCAGCAGCGCGTTATCGCCCCACGGCCTGCTTTTTCGGTATTGGATGGTAGCGCCTTGGTACAGGCGCTTGGAGTAGAGCAGCCTGCTTGGAAGCAGGCGCTGGCTGAGTGCGTGGCGTTATTGGATTAAATCTTCCAGCTCGTGCAAGTGCTCGACAATGCGGTCGTTGTAGCTCACGACCAAGAAGGGCACAGTATTTTCGTTGAAGTTGCGAATGCGCTCCTCAATAAAGGCCCATTTACTGTGAATGTTATCCATCAATAGACGGGTTTTGTCTGAGCGTACTTTTTTATCCAGCTCGGTGAGTTTGGTTTTAAAGGTGCTGGCCATGGTAGGCAAGTCCACGGTGGTGTTGCCTGAAAACACATGGCCTAGGCTGGTGGTGCCGCGCAGCGCGTATTGAGAAGTCATTTGCTCCATCAACAGTGCCAGCTCGCGCGCCTCTTGAATGGCGGGATTGGGCTTAATGCCGCTGCTGTCTTGCAGCTTGCGATAGGCGGCCTCGATTTGCACGGTGAGGTTGTCGTTGGTGCGCCCCATTTCATCGACCAAACGAATATCGGCAAAACCTTGTTTGAGGATGTCCGAGGTGTTGGCTTTTAGCAGCTTATCAAACTGCTCCCAGGTTTTTTTGATGGCGACGAGGTCGTCTTGCATCTTGTTGTTGGCAGCAAGACCTTCCGCTTCGGTCAGTGCTTGAGTGGCTTTTTTTACGCTCTGGTCGATGCGTTTTTCGTATTTTTTATCGGCATCCAGGCCTGAAAACATATAGAAATTGGTGATGGCGTTGGTGCTGTTTAGGCGAATCTCATGCAGCTGCCCGAGTAAGGCTTGCGGCGTGGCGTGGCTGAATGAGGATAAAAGAGCAAGGGCAAGAATGGAAAATAGGCGAAAGACTGGCTGCATAGGTTCTCTTCTTCTTATGTGGTTGAACGGGTGCGGGAACTTGAAAGCCTGTTGTAACAAAAAAAACAACAAATATCGACACCTAATTATCCCGATTGGCTACCCACAAAGCGGTGAGCCTGGATTTTCACGCCAACGCCTGACTATAACGGCTTTTCTATTGACTTTAAGGGCGCTTTCTTAGATTGTGTGCTCCTGAATTCAAACGCCCGTATGAATTGTTTATTTGCTAACCAATTTGAGTGTTTGAGTCTGTAAGCAGAATGCTGGCTATACTGCCAGTCCCTAAGCTAACCACCATGTGGAGTTCAGTTGATGATTTACTCAGGTAAAGCCATCACGGTAAATACGATTGAAGGCGGTATCGCCGAACTGAAATTCGACCTGCAAGGCGAATCAGTAAACAAATTTAACCGTGTCACATTAGAAGATTTACAAGCGGCCATTACGGCTATCCAAGGCAAGAGTGATGTAAAAGGCGTTTTAGTTACATCGGGTAAAGACGTGTTTATCGTTGGCGCCGACATCACCGAGTTCGGCGAGTCATTCAAGAAAAGCGAAGAAGAAATCGCTGCTTGGGTTGGCGAAGCCAATACCGTATTTAATGCATTTGAAGACCTGCCTGTTCCTACGTTGGTGGCCATTAATGGCATCGCCTTAGGTGGTGGTTTTGAAATGTGCTTGTCTGCTGACCTGCGCGTTATGTCTGACAAAGCCAAAGTGGGCCTGCCTGAAGTTAAACTGGGCTTAATGCCTGGCTTCGGTGGTACTGTACGTCTGCCACGCGTTATCGGTGCTGACAATGCCATCGAATGGATCTGCATGGGCGCAGAAAACAAAGCTGAAAAAGCTCTGAAAGACGGCGCTGTAGATGCTGTGGTTGCGGCTGACAAGTTACAAGCACAAGCGGTGGCTATG
>JBDKHD010000084.1:0-4304 GCA_039797885.1 Pseudomonadota bacterium | reverse complement strand
ACCAGCACCGTACCCGTTTCTTTGAGCAGGTAACGCTCCATCACATTTTTGTTGGCGCGGCTTTTTACCGTCTCGGGGCGAGCTTGCACCACATAGAGCTTGCCGTCGTCGCCGTCTTTGGCCCACTCGATGTCCATCGGACGGCCGTAGTGTTTTTCGATGATCAAAGCTTGCTTGGCAAGGTTTTCCACTTCGACATCGGTGATAGAGAACACTTGGCGCAGCTCGCGATCGACACGCTGTGTTTCCACTGAGCGCCCCACAGAGGCATCGCGGCCATAGACCATCTTGATGGCCTTAGCCCCTAGATTGCGGCGTAAAATCGCTGGGCGGTTTTCGCGCAGATTGTTTTTGTGCACATAAAACTCATCGGGGTTGACCGCACCTTGTACCACGGTTTCACCAAGGCCATAGGAGGAGGTAACAAAGACCACTTGGTCAAAGCCCGATTCGGTATCCAGCGTAAACATCACGCCGCTTGAGGCGGTTTCCGAGCGCACCATACGCTGCACCCCCGCCGACAGCGCCACCTTGTGGTGGTCATAGCCCTGATGGTCACGGTAGGCGATGGCGCGGTCGTTAAAGAGTGACGCAAAAACATCGCGCATGGCATGCAGCACGTTTTCCACGCCGACGATATTCAAATGGGTTTCTTGTTGCCCTGCAAAAGAGGCATCGGGCAAGTCTTCGGCGGTGGCCGATGAGCGTACCGCCACGGCCATGGCGTTGTTGCCTGCTTGCAGTTTTTCAAAGGCGGCGCGCACGGCTTTTTCGAGCCCTTCGGGTAAAGGCGCTTCTAAAATCCAACTGCGAATACGCGCACCGGTTTCCGCCAAGGTGCGCACGTCGCTGACGTCTAAGGCATCCAATTCTTTTTGGATGCGCGTATCCAAATTTTGATAATTTAAAAATTCACGATAGGCATCGGCTGTGGTGGCAAAACCCATAGGAACAGACACGCCCGCGTTGGCAAGATTGCTGATCATTTCGCCCAATGAGGCGTTTTTGCCGCCGACGCGCTCCACGTCTTTCATGCCGACTTGGTCAAACCACAGAACATAATCAGTCAATGCCGTTCTCCTTCAAGAAAATGATAAGCCTCGCCCAAGCTCAAAAAATCACCTAGAATCGCGCCTGGCGAGCTGTTAAAGCTGCGTAATACTAAGGGCTAAAGGCAGAAATTACCACATGAAACGCACCGCATTTTTTATCTCCGACGGCACAGGCATCACCGCTGAAACACTGGGTAATAGCCTCTTGGCGCAGTTCGATCAAATCGAATTTGACCGCATCACCCTGCCCTACATCGACTCGCTGGAAAAAGCCCAAAAGGCCGTAGAGCGCATCAATAAAACCAGCAAAGAAACGGGGCAAAAAGTCATTATTTTCGACACCATAGTCGACAAAGACATTCGCCGTGTTATCGACGCCTCCGACTCCCTGAATATTGATATTTTTACCGCCTTTCTCGCGCCCTTGGAGGCCGAGCTAAAAGTAGAATCTTCTTACAGCGTGGGTAAGTCGCATTCGGTTACCACCAGCCCCAAATACCTTGCGCGTATTGATGCCATTAATTTTGCCCTAGACAACGACGATGGCGCGCGCACGCGCCACTATAACGATGCTGACATCATTCTGGTGGGGGTATCGCGCAGCGGAAAAACCCCGACTTGCCTGTATTTAGCCATGCAATTTGGTATCAAGGCGGCCAACTACCCGCTAACCGAAGAAGACATGGACGACATGAAGCTGCCTGCGTTGCTCGAGCCATTTCGCCATAAGCTCTATGGCTTAACCATCGACCCAGAGCGCCTGTCCAACATTCGCCACGAACGCCGCGCCAACAGCCGTTATGCCTCGCTGGATCAATGTTATTTTGAAGTGGAAGAAGTGGAGATGCTCTATCGCCGCGAAAATATCCGTTTTTTAAGCACCACAGACCGTTCGGTTGAGGAAATTTCGACCCGTATCATGGACGAAACGGGCTTGCAGCGGCGTCTACACAGCTAAGGGAGTATTGGCGCGGATTTTATCCATCACTTGCGCAATGCTGCGCGGCTTCACAAAAACCAAGCTGTGATCGGCATTGGCCACGGTTTCGTAGTGCCAATTTTTGCTTTCACGCATCAAACGCTCGTGACGCTCGTGCATCACCGGCCAGCTCAAGCCGCCAACAAAACTGGCTCCAGGCCAAGGTGACTGCCAAGAGGTGTAATAGGAACAATCCTGCTGCAAGCTGTGATTGATGGCCTTGAGCGCCTGCGCAAAGCCCTTGGGGTTTTGTTGCAAGCGCGACAAGGTCACTTCTTCGGCTTTATCTGCACGCTCACGCTTAGGTGACACCATATCCAAAAAGGCGACATAGGGCGAAGTGGCATCGGGGACGGCCATAATTTCATGAGCCACACGCTCGTAAGCCATGCCCTTTTCCTGCACTTGCGTACAGCTGGAGGAAAACAGCATGGCAGGCTCCAGCAGAAAACACAGGCGTTTGAAATCCTTATCGCGCAACCAGCGTTCGACCACCAAGCCGCCAAAAGAATAACTCGCCACATCAAAGCCATTAAAAGGCCAATTAATTTCAGGTGCAGCCAGCAGCTCTTCGATCTGGGTAATGTAGTCTGGAACCTCAGGCGCTGCGTTATGCAGAAAATACGCCCCACCCATGCCCGCCAAATCGGGGATAACTATTTCGTCCCACTCTTTTAAATAATGCGCGACAAAGGCCCACGTGGTCTCACCGCCCACACCCGCACCGTGTACCAATAATAAACGCTTAGGCGCAGCCACGGTGGTGTCGCGCTTGATGTACAACACCTGTTGCTGGGCATGGGTAGTTTGAAAATGCAGACGCAGTTTTTTCATAAAAATCAAAACAGTAGAGGCTTGGCTAGTTGGGTTCCCATTCTAGCTCAATTTGCGCATTGTCTTTGGCACCTTCTGGGAAAAACACAATGAAATAGCGCACTTGCGCGTCCGCTACCGCTATCACACTTTCTTGCATGGCAAGGCTGCGCCAAGTTTGCGGGTAGCTTTTCATTTGCAGGCGTGCAAGGTAATAAAGCGGCAGGTAATTTTCATCCAAGGCCAAAAGCCCAATAGGTGCTTGGCTTTGCCGCAGGCGCAGGCTTAGCTCAGGCAGCTTTTGTTCGCCCAGATGAAAATCCGCTACCGCCCAATACCAAGCAGGCACGCCGCCCTGCTCGGTACGCAGCGGCGTACTGAGTTGAGGCTGGCGCAAAGATTGAGATTTAAAGGGCATAAGAGGTTTGAACTGTGCACGATACTGCGCACAGCAAGCCGCAGGCTCTGGCAAGGAAGGCAAGCGTTCGCTGGGCAAGAGCTGATGGCTGGTGATTTGCTCATTTTCCAAAGCCTGCGTATCCACCTCCTTGGGTTCGGGGATGGGCTGGCTCATTAAACGCCCTTGGCCGTCTATCCAAGTAAAGAACGGCGGACGCTCGGCTTTGTCTTTGGCCTGTTGCTGCTCGAACTCTTCTTCGCTAAGAAATTCTTGAGGATTCTCGGCTTTGGCAGGAATGTTTGCCGAAGTGGTTGGCTGAGCTTTAGGCGAGTTATGTACTCGCCCAAGCTCATCAACCCAAGTGTAATATTCTTGCTCTTGTGCCAATGCAGGACGCATCAGCACCAAAAGCAATATTAGAACTTGGTACGGAAGGTAAAACCTACCGCGCCTATGGTCATTTTGGTTTTGACGTCTAGGCCTGGGTAAGGGCTGGTTACAGAACAGGTTAAGCAATTGCGGTTAATCCCATCGCTGGAGTTGGGGAATTGGTTGTTATTGGTATCGGCCTGAGAGTCTGCCCAAATCATTTCTTTGGATTCCAAGAAGCTCAAAGACAGATCAATAACGGTGTCGGTGTCCCATTTGTAGCCCAAGCCCATGCTGTACATATCGGCATAGCCCAAAGGTGCTTGCACCGAGCGCATGTCTTTAGGTATAGAAGTTTCACGAGGTTCAAAACCCAAGCGCAATTGCGTACGCGTGTTTAGGTCGTACTGTAAACCGTAGGCCATGCTCCACACGCTCTTGTAGTTCATCGGCTTGGTCAAACTGGTGTCGGTGACTACGCCTGGGGCGGTGGTTTTTGCGGCGCTCAAGAAGCCTACTTGGCGGTCGAATTCAAAGCCTAGGCTTTTCCATTTGGCGTAGTCCGTCCAGCCTGCGTCTACGTTTAACTGTAAGCGGTCAAACATGCGGAACTTAGTACCAAAGCGCAAATGCTGCGGATAGGTTAGCTCGGAGCTTAGGTTGCCCGACTCACGCTTCACTCCTGTCGGCA
>JBDKHD010000083.1:0-4066 GCA_039797885.1 Pseudomonadota bacterium | reverse complement strand
TATTTATGATAAGGGTGATTTTGTAAAATGCTCCACGCACGGTAGAGCTGTTCGGCCAGCACAATGCGCACCAAAGGGTGCGGCAAGGTTAAAGCGGACAGCGACCAGCGCTCTTTGGCTAAGGCCAAAATCTCGTCGGTCATACCATCGGGGCCGCCGACCAAGAGCGCGACATCACCACCTTGCATCCGCCAGCGCTTGAGATTATCGGCCAAGGTCTCGGTGCTCCAGTTCTTGCCCAGCACTTCCAAGGCGACAACATGATCGGACGGGCGCAGGGCTTTTTTAATGGCCTCGGCTTCTTGCTGCATGGCTTTTTCTTTGCTGGTGTTTTTAGCGCGATGACCGCTGGGTATTTCGACAAGCTCAATAGTGCAATCAAGGGGAAGGCGCTTGGCGTATTCGCTATAGCCTTCTTCCACCCAGCTTGGCATCTTTTGGCCAACCGCCAGCAGGCGCAGCTTCATTTAGTGTGACTCAGGCGTGCTGGTGGCGTTGGGTTCGCCCCATAAGCGCTCTAAATCGTAAAAATGACGAGCTTGATCGGTCATAACGTGCACTACGACGTCGATCAGGTCGATCAACACCCAGTCGGCGCCACCACGGCCTTCAACACCATGCGGTAATACGCCTGCTTGCTTGGATTTTTCTTCAACGTTGCCTGCTACTGCATTGACATGGCGGCTGGACGTCCCCGTGGCGATTACCATCCAATCGGTGACGCTGGTGCGGCCGCGTACATCCAAAACTACGATGTTTTGTGCTTTTAGGTCTTCGAGGGCGTTGATAACTAGGCTTTTTATTTGCTCTGTTTGCATGAATTAGTTCGAGTAAAGTTGGTGTTGATAAAGGTACTTTGCCACGCTGTCGGGCGTGAGAAAGCGGATATTGTCGCCTTGGCTTAGGGCAGCACGCAAGCTGGATGCGGAAATATCCAGCATCGGCCAGTGTGCTTGACCAATGCGTCCGTGCGGGCTTTGTAGCAGTTCATCCAGATTGGCGTGGCGCTCTTGTAGTAATTGCTGCTGAAAGGCACTGGGTGCCGTGTCGTTATGCGGGCGGCTGATGATGAGTAAGTTGGCCTCATCCAACAGCGCCTGCGGGGTATGCCAGTGCTCAAAACCCATCCACGCATCTTGCCCCAGCACCCAAGTAAAGTGCGGCTCGGGATGAAGTTTCTTTAAGCGCGCAACAGTGACGGCGCTGTAGCTAGGCTCTTGATGCTCAAGCTCAATGGAGCAGACTTCAATGCCGTCGAGCTCTTGGCAGGCAAGATCGAGCATATTCAAACGGTCTTGGGCGCAAGCCCTAGGCTGAGGGCGGTGCACGGGTATCCGATTGGGTATCAATAATACCTTGCTAAAGCCCGCTTCGCGCAGGCCAATGGCGGTACGCAAATGCCCGATGTGTACAGGGTCGAAGGTGCCGCCAAATAATGCCCAATGGTTATTTGCGCACTTCGCCATTGCCAAAGACTACGTATTTTTGTGAAGTCAGGCCTTCAAGCCCTACAGGGCCGCGCGCGTGTATTTTGTCGGTGGATATGCCAATTTCTGCGCCCAGTCCGTATTCAAAACCGTCGGCAAAACGGGTGGAGGCGTTGATCATTACCGAGCTTGAATCCACCGCTGTGAGGAACAGGCGTGCATGGCTGTAGTTCTCGGTCACTATGCTGTCGGTGTGCTGCGAGCTGTAAGTGTTAATGTGCTCGATGGCCGCTTCCAAGCTGGGTACGACTTTGATAGACAAAATGGGCGCTAAGTACTCGGTGTGCCAGTCTTCTTCGCAGGCGGCCTTTATGCTGGGAAGCAGGGTTTGTGTTTGTGGGCAGCCGCGCAGTTCAACACCAAAGCTGGCGTAAGCACCTGCAAGTTCTGGCAAAAATTCCGCTGCCACTTGGCTGTGCACCAGTAGGGTTTCCATGGTGTTGCAAGTGCCGTAGCGATGCGTTTTGGCATTGACGCAAATGTTTAAGGCTTTGGTTTTGTCGGCAAATTCATCGACAAAAACGTGACAAATGCCATCCAAATGTTTAATGACAGGCACTTTGGCTTCGGCGCTGATGCGCTCGATAAGGCCTTTGCCACCACGAGGGACGATGACGTCCACGTATTCAGGCATGGTAATCAGAGCGCCCACAGCAGCGCGATCCACCGTTGCCACCACTTGTACGGCACTTTCGGGCAGACCTGTTTGGCGCAAACCAGAGGCGATGCACTCGGCCAAGACGCGGTTGGTTTCGATAGCTTCAGAACCACCGCGCAAAATGGCGGCGTTGCCCGATTTTAAACACAGGCTGGCGGCTTCGATGGTGACGTTGGGGCGGCTTTCGTAAATGATACCAATCACGCCTAAGGGCACGCGCATCTTGCCAACCTGAATGCCGCTGGGGCGGTATTTTAAATCGGTGATTTCGCCAATCGGATCAGGCAAGCCGGCGACTTGTTCCAGCCCTTCGAGCATGTCGTTTAAGCGGCTGTCGGTCAGCTCGAGGCGATCAAGTAGAGCTGCATCCAAGCCATTGGACTTGCCGCGCTGCATGTCTTGCGCGTTGGCCGCTTGAATTTTTGTGCGTTGTTGGCGAATTTCTTGGGCAATAGCAAGTAAGGCGCGGTTTTTACCCGCCGTGTTGGCAACCGCCATAGCACGAGAGGCTGAGCGCGCCGCCTGACCTAAAGTCTGCATATAGTGATGAACGTCCATCGCCTTACCCAACCAGATGAATGAAAGTGCGCTAGTATACACAAAAGTATGAAGAACCCCTATGCGGGCTTTCGAGGACAGACATGAAGAAAACCGAGTTTCATGGCCTATTAATGTCGCAGGTTAAAATCATTTACGCCCTGCTGGCGGCTTTAGGCTTGAGCGTCATTGCAGGATTGGATCTGTACGAAAAACACTATCATTTTGCCGCTGTTGCCGCAGGTTTTGCCTTGGGCTTGGTTTTCTATGCGATGTTTTTATTGTTAACACGCAAGCGCCCTACGCCGTATCCGTATGTGGAATGGCTATTGGTGCTGCTGCTGCTGTTTTTTACGCTTTTTGGTATGCATCAAAGTGCGCAGGTGGTGCATTGGGTGTATTTCGTGCCTGTGTATACTTTCTTTTTGCTGCCTTTTATCTGGGCCAATGTAGCTCTGCTGTTTTATAGCGTGCTGCTCACCTGGGTAATCTGGCGGCAATTTGAACACGATTCACGCTTGCAAGTGATATTCACTTATTTAGCCTGTTTTTTATTTTCCTTTATGTATGCCTTAATCAATGAGATGAACAATAAGCGGCTATTAAAGCTCACCAATACCGACCCGCTCACTCAAGCCTTTAACGAAAACCAGTTGGTCAATGATTTAAATAAAGAAATTACACGCGCCGAACGTCAGCGTAGCAGTTTGCTGCTGATATGGGCTGCGGTTCCGCAAAGCTGGTCGGTGTTGGCCTTAGAAGAATTTGAACAAAACTTAGGTCGATTAGGCTTTTCGCTGCGTAAATCTTTGCGCAAATTTGATACCTGTTACCGTTTAGAAAATAACAGCTTTGTGATTGTGATGCCGCAGGGTGAAGTGGCGGACGTCGTGGCCATTCAGCAGGAGCTACAGCCGCAACTTGTACGGTTTTTTAAAGGCCATCGCGATTTCCGCTTTCGCACTTTGGCTTATCGGCCTGGCGATGACGCCCTAGGTTTGTTGCGGCGCTTACAGGAGAAGTAAAATGAGGCTGAATTTAACCCAAGAAGAATTGCTACCGCGCTTGCAAGTTTTGGTGTACAGCTTAGCGGCGTTAAGTTTGATGGTCATGCTTTATGATCAATATCGTCATGGTTTGTACCCCTTGGTTTTAGCCAGTGCCATTGCCATTCCTGCGTTTTTATTCAGTGCCATTTTTGTTTTTATTAACCGCGATAGGCGCACCTATCGTTATGTGAATTACATTTTGGTGTTGGTGCTGTTTTCGCTGGCGGTGTATCAGCTGCCAGACTACCCCGTACAAATGCAGCATTATCTGTATGTCATGCCACTTTTTTGTTTTTTTGCGTTGCCGTTGTGGCAGGCTACGGTCGTTAATATTA
>JBDKHD010000082.1:0-6730 GCA_039797885.1 Pseudomonadota bacterium | reverse complement strand
TGCTTAGAAGACGGGCTGTCTGAGGTCTATTGTTTTTACGATCCCGATTATCCAGAGCGCTCTTTGGGCAGTTTTATGATTATGCGCCTAACCACACTGTGCTTGTGGCTGAACCTGCCCTTTAACTATTTGGGGTATTACGTCAAAGACAGCAGCAAGATGCAGTACAAAAAACACTATCAGCCGCTTGAGCTGTTTTATGACGACAGCTGGCATCCCGGCAGTTAAATGGAATACTTTTGCTTATTGAAAACAATTCAGGCAGAATGCGCGCGCATTATGCAAGGTCTATATAGGTGACGAATGGCAAAAGATGATCAGATAGAAATGGAAGGCGAAGTTATCGACACGCTTCCGAACACCATGTTCCGTGTGCGCTTGGAAAATGGCCATGTGCTCATTGCACACATTTCAGGCAAGATGCGCAAAAACTACATCCGCATCCTTACAGGTGACAAGGTAAAAGTCGAATTGACTCCTTACGATCTGACCAAAGGCCGCATTACCTACCGCGCTAAATAAGAACCTTTATGCCAGCTACGCTGGCATAGGTTCGGATACCACCAAGGCAAGTTCGCCCTCTTTTACCAAGACGTCCACTTCCCCACCCTGACTTAGCTCGCCAAAGAGAATTTTCTCGGCTAAGGGCTTTTTGATTCTGTCTTGCACCAAACGATTCATCGGACGAGCGCCCATTTTCTCGTCGTAACCGTGCTCAGCCAGCCAGAAGCGTGCATCATCATCAACGTTCAATAACACTCGTTTTTCATCAAGCAAACCTTGCAGCTCGGCTAGGAATTTATCCACTACGTGCAAAATAGTATCGCGAGATAAGGGCGCAAACTGCACGACGCTATCAAGGCGATTACGAAACTCGGGGGTAAAGAGTTTTTTCAACGCCTCCATACCATCGGTGCTGTGATCCTGATGGGTAAAACCAATACTAGAACGGCTCATTTGCTCGGCACCCGCGTTGGTCGTCATGATCAAAATCACATTACGAAAATCGGTTTTACGACCGTTGTTGTCTGTTAAGGTACCGTGATCCATCACCTGCAACAAAATATTGAAAACCTCTGGGTGTGCCTTCTCGATTTCATCTAGCAGCAGCACACAGTGCGGGTTCTTATTGACGGCTTCGGTTAACAAACCACCTTGGTCGTAGCCCACATACCCAGGAGGCGCACCTATCAAACGCGATACGGTATGGCGCTCCATATACTCAGACATATCAAAGCGCACCAGCTCCATCCCCATAACAGCGGCAAGCTGACGTGAAACCTCGGTTTTGCCCACCCCAGTAGGCCCTGAAAATAAGAATGAACCCACGGGTTTTTGTGGAGCACTCAGCCCTGCGCGAGACATTTTAATGGCTGTGGACAGCGTTTGAATGGCTTCTTTTTGGCCAAACACCACCATAGAAAGCTTGTCTTCCAACTTGAATAAAAGCTCTTTGTCTGTGGTGGATACCGTTTTGGAAGGAATACGCGCAATGGAGGCCACTACTTGCTCTATTTCTGCAACCCCTATGACTTTTTTACGTTTGGCTACAGGTAAAAGTTGCTGCATCGCCCCAACTTCGTCGATTACATCAATGGCTTTATCGGGCAGATTACGGTCGGTAATGTAGCGCTCGGACAGCTCGGCTGCGGCTTTTAAGGCCTTGTCGGTGTAGCGCAAACCGTGATGCTCTTCAAAGCGAGTTTTTAAACCTTTTAATATTTGATAAGTGTCATCAACCGAAGGCTGGCTGATGTCGATCTTCTGGAAACGTCGTGTCAGGGCGCCGTCTTTTTCAAAAATGCCTCGAAACTCGGTAAAGGTTGTCGAACCGATGCAGCGAATTTCACCCGAGCTAAGCAAGGGTTTCAATAAATTACTGGCATCCATCACCCCGCCCGATGCGGCGCCCGCACCGATGATTGTGTGAATTTCATCAATAAACAAAATGCTGTTTGGCTGCTTTTTCAGCTCGGCCAACAAAGCCTTAAAGCGCTTTTCAAAATCGCCACGGTATTTAGTCCCTGCCAGCAGCGCGCCCATATCGAGGCTGTAAACTACGGCATTACTCATAATTTCTGGTACTTGGCCATCTATGATGCGCTTTGCTAGGCCCTCAACGATGGCGGTTTTCCCCACGCCTGAATCGCCCACCAGTAAGGGATTGCTCTTACGACGGCGCGCCAAGGTTTGAATTAAACGATTTACTTCGTATTCGCGGCCAATAAGGGGATCAATTTTGCCATCGCGTGCCATGCGGTTTAGGTTGACGGCAAAACCTTCCAGCGCGCCCTTGCTACTGGGCTCTTGATCATCATCCAAGTTTTCAGATGCGTTATCAGAAGATTCTTCTGAGCCTGAAACCTTCGAAATTCCGTGAGAAATGTAATTCACCACATCAATGCGAGCGATGTTTTGTTGTTTCAGAAAGTACACCGCTTGGCTTTCTTGCTCGGAGAAAATCGCCACCAAGACATTAGCGCCTGTGACCTCCGTTTTGCCCGAGGATTGCACATGAAATACCGCGCGTTGCAGTACGCGCTGAAAACCCAAGGTGGGTTGAGTTTCACGGTCGTTATCCTGAGTTGGAATAAGCGGTGTGGTGGAGTTCACAAAATCTTTAAGATCTCGACGCAAACGTTCGACGTCGGCACCGCAGGCTTGCAGCACGGTTGTTGCTGCGACGTTATCAAGCAACGCCAGTAGCAAATGTTCAACCGTCATAAATTCATGGCGCTTTGAACGTGCATCGCGGAAGGCATCGTTCAGGGTTTGTTCTAACTCTTTGTTTAGCATAGTGCCTCCTAAACCTCAGTCTTCTGTTGGGGCAATCTCACAAACTAACGGATGCTGATTGTCCCTTGCGTATTGGTTCACTATTGCGGCTTTAGTTTCTGCGATATCGTGAGTATAGATAGCACAAACCGCTTTGCCTTTAGTGTGAACCGTCAACATGATCTGCGTTGCCTGTTCAATTGTCTTAGCAAAATAACCTTGCAAGACCTCTACCACAAACTCCATCGGGGTGTAATCGTCGTTAAACATAATAACGGCATACATAGAGGGTTTCTTGAGGGCGGGTTTGGCGGTTTCAAGGGCCAAATCACCCTGTTGCTCATTGTCGTTATCTTTATGATTTGAGTTTAGTTGATATTTAAGCGCTTGTTGCATAAGTAAAAAATCCCATTCTTTTGTGCATCATAGCCTTGACTGTGCAGGCACTCCAGCCCGCCGGCGACTGCATAAATTTACAACATATTTATTGACAAATCAGTTTGGCACTTTATGCGTACTTGACGATTAGAAAATGAACGCGTAGCTTAACCGCCCAAGCTTATGCTTATTCCCTCAATAACAACAACAGCAGTCCAAGGAGATTCGTTATGCAAACAGGGAAAGTCAAATGGTTCAATAACGCAAAAGGCTACGGCTTTATTTTGGCGGATAATGGCAATGAAGATTTATTTGCGCATTACTCCACCATAGTAATGGACGGTTACCGCACCCTTAAAGCTGGGCAATCCGTTGTTTTTGAAACTCAACCTGGGAATAAAGGCACGCACGCTATTAATATTCGCGCACAGGAAGAAAGCGTCGCCAGTTAAGCCGAAAGGATATTCTGAAATAAAAAACCCGCATTGATAGCGGGTTTTTTATTGCTTGGACGCATCAGCAATGATGAGCATCAATCAAGGCGTTAAAGGTTTTGCTTGGACGCATCACTTCGGTAGCCTTTGCTGGATCGGGGCGATAATAGCCTCCCACATCCACCGCATGCCCTTGCACAGACATCAATTCTTTTAGAATTGTGGCTTCTTGATCCTTCAGCTTTTGCACCAAAGGCGAGAAACAAGCCTTAAGTCCTGCGTCTTTATTCTGTGCAGCCAGTGCTTCGGCCCAATACTGCGCCAAGAAGAAATGGCTGCCACGGTTATCCAGCTCTCCCAATTCACGGCCTGGAGACTTATGGTTATCCAAAATCTTACCCGTAGCTACATCTAAGGTTTCGGCTAATACAGCAGCTTTTGCATTATTTGTAGTCTGAGCCATATGTTCAAACGAAGCCGACAACGCCATAAATTCACCCAGCGAATCCCAACGCAGGAAGTTTTCTTCCAGCAATTGCTGCACATGCTTAGGCGCAGAACCACCCGCCCCTGTTTCAAACAAACCGCCACCTGCCATTAACGGCACAATGGACAGCATTTTGGCGCTGGTGCCCAGTTCCAAAATGGGAAACAGATCGGTGAGATAATCACGCAGCACATTGCCTGTTACCGAAATAGTGTCTTTACCTTCTTTAATGCGCTCAAAAGAAATACGGCATGCTTCCTCTGGGGTTTTAATGCTGATATCCAGCCCTTTGGTGTCGTGATCTTTTAAGTACTTTTCTACTTTCGCAATAATTTGCGCATCATGAGCGCGGGCTTTATTTAACCAGAATATTGCAGGTGTATTGCTTAAACGAGCGCGGTTTACGGCCAGCTTCACCCAATCTTGTACGGGGGCATCTTTGGTTTGGCACAAACGCCAAATATCACCACGATCAACTTCATGCTCCAACAGAACTTGCCCTTGTGCATCCACGACCTGCACCTTGCCATTTACAGTAATTTCAAAGGTCTTATCGTGTGAGCCGTATTCTTCAGCCTGCTGAGCCATCAAGCCCACATTGGGCACAGTGCCCATAGTACGAGGATCGAATGCACCATTCTTTTTGCAGAAATCGATGGCTTCTTGATAAATGCCCGCATAGCAACGGTCAGGAATAATGGCTTTGGTATCTTGCAAATTGCCGTTTTTATCCCAGTATTTGCCCGACTCACGAATGACCGCAGGCATAGATGCATCAACAATCACGTCGTTTGGGAAGTGCAAGTTTGTAATACCCTTGTAAGAGTTCACCATGCCCAAATTAGCCTGTACCGCATAGGTATCCATAATGGCTTTTTTGATTTCATTGGCTTTGTCTTCAGGCAAACGATCCAAGCGTGCATACAAATCCGCCAAACCATTCTTGGCATTAAAGGTAATGCTGTGCAGCTCATCGGCGTATTTTTCAAACACATCGGCAAAAAACACCGATACCGCATGACCGAAAATAATCGGATCGGACACTTTCATCATGGTGGCTTTTAGGTGAATAGAAACCAAAGTGCCATTGGCTTTGGCATCGGCAAATTCTTTGGCATAAAACGCACGCAATTCTTTGACGCTCATCACAGAGGCATCAATAATCTCGCCTGCTTTTAATTTAAGCTCTTCTTTTAAAACGGTCTGCACACCATTTAATGCTGTGTGGACAATTTTTACCGAAGTAGCCGCAGGCACAGTAACGGATTTTTCGCTACCAAAGAAATCCCCTTCGGTCATATGAGCGACATGCGATTTGGAGTCAGCACTCCAAGCACCCATTTTATGAGGATTGTTGCGTGCATATTGTTTTACAGAAGCAGGTGCACGACGGTCTGAGTTGCCTTCGCGCAGCACAGGGTTCACCGCACTGCCTTTGACTTTGTCATAGCGAGGACGGTTGCGGAACTCTTCATCGGTTTTGGGCTCATCTGCGGTATAACGAGGCAGTGCATAGCCTTTGTCTTGCAGCTCTTTAATGCAGGCTTTCATCTGCGGCACAGAGGCGCTAATGTTCGGTAATTTAATGATATTGGTATTGGGGTCTTCAGTGAGCTTACCCAAATAGGTAAGGTCATCGCTGTGTTGTTGCGTCGAAGAAAGATATTCTGGAAAAGCCGCCATAATGCGTCCAGCCAAAGAAATATCACGAGTCTCAACACTAATACCCGCCGACTGAGCAAAAGCCTTAATGATTGGCAGTAAAGAATAGGTCGCTAGAATGGGGGCTTCATCGGTTTCGGTGTAGATGATGGTGGTTTTTTGATCAGACATGGTGACTCCTACATACGGGTTCTGTAGCGATACGGTTGAGTTTAGATGGCTTTTGGCCTATTTAGCTGGCTCAACAACAAATAAAAAGCTGCGGTGGTAATGGCAGCGCAGAGCATAAAAACATCACTCTGGCGGTCTTCTTTTGCCGCGTGCGTAATTTGTAGTTTTTCTACAAAAAATGCAAGTAAGACAAATAAATTAGTAGTTTTCTTACAGGAATTTCCTAAAAAATACCCACTATGGCCAAACTCATTCTACTCAATAAGCCCTACAACATGCTGTCGCAATTTACCGATGCCGATGGCCGCAATACCTTAAAGCAGGTTGTAGCTATTCCACAGGTTTACCCTTGCGGACGCCTAGATTACGACTCCGAAGGCTTATTACTGCTTACCGATAACGGCCTCTTACAAGCACAGATTGCCGACCCCAAGCACAAGATGGAAAAAACCTACTGGGCGCAAGTTGAAGGCATACCCGATGACGCAGCGCTGGCGGCTTTGCGCCAAGGCGTGCAGCTCAATGATGGCCTCACCCTGCCCGCTCAGGTGCGGCTTCTGACTGAGGAACCCAGGCTTTGGCCTCGCAATCCCCCGATACGCCAGCGCAATAACGATATCCTCAGTTGGCTGGAGATTCGCATTCGTGAAGGACGCAACCGCCAAGTACGACGCATGACGGCTCACATTGGCCACCCCACACTTCGGCTGGTACGCGCCCAAATTGGCACATGGCAATTAGGCGACTTACAACCCGGGCAATATCTTGAACTAGAACTACCCGACCCCAGCCCAAAATCTTCCAACCCAAAACCATCCAGCTT
>JBDKHD010000081.1:0-14087 GCA_039797885.1 Pseudomonadota bacterium | reverse complement strand
GAAACCCAGCAAACGGATTACCCTCGTACTCGCCCCGATCTGCCCAATCACGAGCCTCGTGGCTGCCCTCGTGGTGCCAGCTACAGCTGGTATATCTACAGTGCCAACCGCGTGAAATACCCCAAGGTGCGCAAAGCGTTGCTGAAACTGTGGCGTGAAGCGCGTAAAAACCTCAAACCTGTTGAAGCTTGGGCAAGCATCGTTGAAGACCCAGTAAAGGCTCAGTCTTACAAGAGCAAGCGCGGCCTAGGTGGCTTTGTGCGCTCCAGCTGGGACGAAGTGCAAGAGCTGATTGCCGCTGCCAACGTCTACACCACCAAAACTTACGGCCCAGACCGCGTAGTGGGCTTCTCGCCCATTCCTGCTATGTCCATGATCAGCTACGCCTCGGGTGCGCGTTATCTGTCCTTGATGGGCGGTGCGTGCTTGTCCTTCTACGACTGGTACTGCGACCTGCCACCGTCCTCGCCTATGGTTTGGGGTGAGCAAACCGACGTGCCCGAATCGGCCGACTGGTACAACTCCAACTACATCATTGCCTGGGGTTCCAACGTACCGCAAACGCGTACACCCGATGCTCACTTCTTCACCGAAGTGCGTTACAAGGGCACCAAAACTGTGGCTATCACGCCCGACTACTCGGAAGTGGCCAAGCTCACTGACTTGTGGCTAAACCCCAAACAGGGCACCGACGCCGCCTTGGCGCAAGCTTTCAACCATGTCATCTTCAAAGAGTTCCACCTAGAAAAACCCAGTGAATATTTTACCGATTACGTGCGCCGCACCACCGACTTCCCCATGCTGGTGCTGCTCGATGAGCACGGCGAAGGCTACAAAACTGGCCGCTTCCTGCGCGCCAGCGATTTAACCGGCCAGCTTGGCCAAGACAATAACCCCGAATGGAAAACCATCGCACTCGATGAGCTTTCTGGCGAACTGGTATCGCCCTTAGGCGCTATTGGCTATCGCTGGGGTGAAAAAGGCAAGTGGAACATCGAAGCGCGCGAAGGTAGCAAGGGCGCAGATACCAAGCTGAAACTGTCCTTGATCGACGAAGGCCAGGTAGCCGAAGTGGCGTTCCCGTACTTTGGTGGCGACCTACACGACCACTTCCAGCACGTCGAAGGCGACAACCTGCAATACCGCCGTATTCCTGTGCGTGAGGTGCAGCTGGCCGATGGCCGCAGCGCCAAAGTGGCCACCGTATTTGATATTACCGCAGGTGGCTTGGCCATCGACCGTGGCTTAGGTGGCAAAAACGTCGCCTCCAGCTACGACGACGCCAGCATTCCTGGCACGCCCGCATGGCAAGAGCAAATCACCGGTGTGACGCGTGAAAAAGCCATTCAGATTGCCCGCGAGTTTGCCGACAACGCCGACAAGACTAAGGGTCGCTCCATGATTATCGTCGGTGCGGCGATGAACCACTGGTATCACATGGACATGAACTACCGTGGCCTGATCAACATGCTGATGATGTGCGGCTGCGTCGGTCAAACAGGCGGCGGCTGGGCTCACTATGTGGGCCAAGAAAAGCTGCGCCCACAAACGGGCTGGACTCCCGTGGCCTTCGGCCTCGACTGGCACCGTCCACCTCGTCATATGAACGGCACCAGCTTCTTCTACAACCACAGCTCGCAGTGGCGCTACGAGAAGATGAACATGCACGACATTCTCTCGCCCACCGCCAACAAAGCCGAGTTCCCCGAGCACGCGCTGGATTACAACATCCGCGCCGAACGCGCAGGCTGGCTGCCCTCTGCGCCACAGCTGAACCGCAACCCGCTGCAAATTTGCCGCGATGCCAAGGCCGCAGGCCTAAGCCCCAAAGACTACGCCGTCAAAGCCTTGCAAGAGGGCAGCTTGCGCTTCTCCTGCGAGCAGCCTGACAACCCCGTGAACTTCCCACGCAATATGTTCGTGTGGCGCTCCAACTTGCTCGGATCTTCGGGCAAAGGCCACGAGTACATGCTCAAGCACTTGCTGGGGGCGGAAAAACACGGCGTGATCGGTGATGAAACTGCCGCAGGCTTTACCCCGAAAGACGTGGATTTCAGCCAAGAAGGCGCACGCGGCAAGCTCGACCTTGTGACCACGCTGGACTTCCGTATGTCCTCGACCTGTGTGTATTCCGACATTGTGTTGCCAACGGCCACTTGGTACGAAAAAGACGACATGAACACCTCGGACATGCACCCCTTTATCCACCCCTTGAGCGCAGCCATCGACCCCGCTTGGGAAGCCCGCTCTGACTGGGAAATCTTCAAAGGCATTGCCAAGAAGTTTTCTGAGCTTTCGGTTGGGCACTTGGGTGTGGAGCAGGACTTGGTCACCATTCCCATGCAGCACGACAGCGTGGGTGAGCTGGCTCAGCCCTTTGGCGGCTTAGACTGGAAAACCACGGGCGAGCCTTTGGTTCCGGGCAAAAACGCTCCGAACATGGTGGTGGTCGAGCGCGATTACCCCAACACCTACAAGAAGTTCACCTCCTTAGGGCCACTGCTCAATACCCAAGGCAACGGCGGTAAAGGCATCAGCTGGAACACCGACGACGAAGTGGAGTTTTTGGGCGACTTAAACCATCGCGTCCTTGATGAAGGCGTAAGCGAAGGCCGTCCACAAATGCTCTCTGCTATCGACGCCGCCGAGTGCGTGCTGTCCTTGGCTCCTGAAACCAACGGCCATGTGGCGGTAAAAGCTTGGGCGGCACTGAGCGAATTTACAGGCCGTGACCACAGCCATTTGGCGGTGGGCAAGGAGCATGAGTCTATTCGCTTTCGCGATATTCAGGCGCAGCCGCGCAAAATTATTTCTTCGCCCACTTGGTCTGGCCTAGAAGACGAGCATGTGAGCTACAACGCAGGCTACACCAACGTCCATGAGCTGATTCCATGGCGCACCATCACCGGCCGTCAGCAGTTCTACCAAGATCACCCTTGGATGCAGGCATTCGGTGAGCAGCTGATGAGTTATCGCCCACCGGTGAGCACGCGCAGCATTGAAAAAGTGCAAGGCAAGATGAGCAACGGCAACCCCGAAATTGCGTTGAACTGGATTACCCCGCACCAAAAATGGGGCATTCATAGCACCTACACCGACAACCTGCTGATGCTGACCCTAAGCCGTGGCGGTCCCATCGTATGGATGAGCGAAGTGGATGCGCAGAAAGTCGGTATCGAAGACAACGACTGGGTGGAATGCTTTAACGCCAACGGCGCCTTAACGGCCCGTGCGGTGGTCAGCCAGCGCGTAAAAGAAGGCATGATCATGATGTACCACGCGCAAGAGCGTATCGTGAATGTCCCAGGCGCAGAAAGCACCAAAACCCGTGGTGGCCACCATAACTCGGTGACTCGTGTGGTGCTCAAACCCACGCACATGATCGGTGGTTATGCACAACAAGCCTACGGCTTTAACTACTACGGCACCGTGGGCTGTAACCGCGATGAGTTCGTGGTGGTGCGTAAGATGAACAAGGTGGATTGGCTGGAAGGCTCAGACACCGACGATTTACCTCAACCACTGCCACAAAACATTTAAGGAGTTGCCATGAAGATTCGTTCACAACTAGCCATGGTGCTGAACCTTGATAAGTGCATTGGCTGCCACACTTGTTCTGTCACCTGTAAAAACGTGTGGACCAGCCGTGAAGGCATGGAATACGCGTGGTTTAACAACGTCGAAACCAAGCCAGGTATCGGCTATCCCAAAGAGTGGGAAAACCAAGAAAAATGGAAAGGCGGCTGGGTGCGCAACCCAGACGGCTCCATTCGCCCACGCCAAGGAGGCAAGTTCCGCATTTTGGCGAACATTTTTGCCAACCCAGATTTGCCCGAAATCGACGACTACTACGAGCCGTTCGATTTCGACTACCAGCACTTGCACACCGCGCCTGAGATGCCACACCAGCCCGTGGCACGCCCACGCTCGGCCATCACGGGCAAGCGCATGGAGAAAATCGAATGGGGCCCCAACTGGGAAGAAATCCTAGGTACCGAGTTTGCCAAACGCCGCAAAGATAAAAACTTCGATGCGGTACAAGCCGATATCTACGGCCAGTATGAAAACACCTTCATGATGTACTTGCCACGCCTGTGCGAGCACTGCCTGAACCCCGCTTGCGCCGCCTCTTGCCCAAGCGGTGCGATCTACAAGCGTGAAGAAGACGGCATCGTCTTGATCGACCAAGACAAATGCCGTGGCTGGCGTATGTGCATCTCAGGCTGCCCCTACAAAAAGATTTACTACAACTGGAAAACAGGTAAATCCGAGAAGTGCATCTTCTGCTACCCCCGTATCGAAGCGGGTATGCCCACCGTGTGCTCGGAAACCTGCGTAGGCCGCATTCGCTATTTGGGCGTGCTTCTGTACGACGCGGACAAAATCCACGAAGTGGCCAGCACCCCCAACGAGCACGACCTGTACCCCAAACAGCTGGCGATGTTCCTCGACCCGAACGACCCCGAGGTCATCAAGCAAGCCAAGCGCGACGGCATCCCCGATTCGGTGATGGAAGCGGCGCGCCTGTCGCCTGTGTACAAGCTGGCGGTGGATTGGAAGCTGGCGCTGCCCTTGCACCCTGAATACCGCACCTTGCCGATGGTTTGGTACGTTCCGCCTTTAAGCCCCATCCAAAATGCGGCCGAAAGCGGCAAGGTCGGCATGAGTGGCGTGCTGCCTGATGTGGACAGCCTGCGTATTCCGCTGCGCTACCTAGCCAACCTCTTGACCGCAGGCGACGAAGCCCCAGTCAAGCTGGCGCTGAAACGCTTGTTGGCCATGCGCGTGTACAAGCGTGCGCAACAGGTCGATGGCGTCGAGGATTTAACGGCGCTGCAACAAGCGGGTTTAAGCAAAAAACAAGCGGAAGAAATGTATCGTTATTTGGCCATTGCCAACTACGAAGACCGCTTTGTAGTACCTACGGCGCACCGTGAAGAAGCGATGGACGACGCCTTTGGCGAACGCAGCGGCTGTGGCTTTAGCTTTGGCAGCGGTTGCAGCAACGGCGATTCGGAAGCCAACCTCTTTGGCGGCAAAAAGCAAAACAAACGCGAGAACTTAAAAAGCGTACAGGTTTGGGAGCGCTAAATGGAAATTCTAAAAGTCATTTCATTACTTTTAGATTACCCCACGGAAGCGGTGCAAGGGGCAAGCGCAGAGCTTGCCCAAGCCATCGCCGACACTCGGGTAATCAGCCCAGAGCAGCGCGCGCATTTAAAAACGCTGGTGGATGAAATTTGCACAAGCGATTTGATGGACGCGCAAGAAAACTACATCGAGCTATTTAGCCGTGGCCGCTATTTGTCCTTGTTCTTGTTTGAGCATGTGCATGGCGAATCACGCGATCGCGGCCAGGCCATGGTGGATTTGATGGCGCAATATCAAAGCGCAGGCTTTGAAATTGATGGCAACGAATTACCCGATTACATCCCGCTGTATTTGGAATACCTGGCAAGCTTAGATGACAGCGAAGCGCGCAGCGGCCTTGCCGATATTGAGCACTTACTCGCACTCTTAGCCGCGCGTTTGCAAGAGCGCAACAGTACTTACGTTGCTTGCTTTAATGCCTTGCTGCAAATCATCGGGGTAGAGCCTGCGCAAGCCATCGAGCCGTTGCGCGAACAGGTCGCGAAAGAAAAGCCCGATACCACATTGGAAGCTTTGGATGCGGTGTGGGAAGAAGAAGCCGTGAACTTTATGCAAAACCAAGGGGATGAATCTTGCAGCGGACGTGTGGATCGCCCACGCAAAGCCAAAGAAGAAGTCGCCGTACCCATTCACTGGGTGGGTTTTAACCAAGACAGCAATCCGTAGGAGAACACTATGTCTGGACTCAATTTTTTCTTATTCGGCGTGTATCCCTACATTGCCATTGCTATTTGTTTAGTGGGCAGCTGGGCGCGGTTTGATTTATCGCAATACACCTGGAAAACAGGCTCAAGCCAAATGCTTTCCAATAAAAATATGCGCGTTGCCAGCAACCTGTTTCACGTTGGGATTTTATTTATCCTGGCGGGGCATTTTGTCGGTTTATTAACCCCTCATGCGATTTACGCAGCGGTCATCACCCAAGAAGCCAAACAGCTTTTAGCGATGATTTCAGGCGGATTTTTCGGCATTTTGTGTTTGATTGGTTTGGTGATGCTTATCGCTCGTCGCTTTGGCAACGATCGCGTCAGCGCCACCTCCAGCACCTCCGATAAAATGATTTTAATCGTGCTTTTAGTGCAATTATTACTGGGCTTGGGCACCATCGTTTCCTCGGCGCAACACATTGCTCACGATGGCCTTACACAAGCCTCCGAAATCATGGTGGCCTTGGGTGATTGGGCGCAAAGCGTCGTGACTTTCCAAGCTGTGGATGCGGCGCGTGCGATGGAACCTGTGGGTGCGATTTATAAAACGCACGTGCTCTTAGGTTTAACTTTGTTCGTGCTTTTTCCCTTTACGCGCTTGGTACACATCGTCAGTGCGCCAGTGTGGTACTTGGGTCGCCGTTATCAAATCGTGCGCAAAAAAGCCAACATCTCTTAAGCGGAAATGCGCTCAGTGCCAAACACGGAGCGCCTAAGACAAACCAAACATTCGATGGGGAATGATGATGAGTTTATTTACCAATGCCGCTGAAAACTTTCCAAGTCATGTAGGCTTAATTGCAACCAGCAACCAAGAAATGCCTATAGTGCGCGTCAATGGTGTGGAAATTACCGCTAAAGCCATAGCGCAAGAATTGCAATATCACCCAGCGCAATCTCAACGCGAAGCCACATTTTTGGCGGTGCAAGCTTTGGTGATTGCTGAATTATTACAACAAAAATCCCAAGAGCTGGGCGTAATGGTTCAGGTGCAAGAAGGTGAAAGCGCTGTAGAGGCCACCACGCGTGCCGTTTTAGAACAAGAAGTGCAAACGCCTGAAATTAGCGCCGAACAAATCGAGCGTTATTACCAAAGCAATCCGAAAAAATTTACCACCCCGCCTTTAGTGAGCGCGCGCCATATTTTAATTGCAGCCGATCCCGAAGATGAAATCGAACGCAGCCAAAAAATGGAAATCGCACAAGCACTCATTAAAGAATTGCAACAGGGAGCCGATTTTGCCCAGCTTGCCGAAGTTCATTCGGCTTGCCCATCCAAGCAGCATGGTGGCGAGCTTGGGCAACTCTCTAAAGGTCAAACTGTTCCCGAGTTTGAACGCAGTGTCTTGCGCTTGCCGCAGGGCTTATCCACCTCGCCCATAGAGTCACGCTATGGGTATCACATTGTGGATATTCAGCAACGTGTCGAAGGCGAGCTCCTGCCTTTGCACCTGCTGAAAGAGCGCATTTCTCAAGAATTATCGCAACGAGTTTGGCACAAAGGTGTCGCTCAGTACCTGCAATTGTTGGTAGCCGAAGCCACCATCGAGGGTATTGTTTTAAACGGTGCCGATTCGCCATTATTGCAATAATTCGTTATGGCGCGGTGGGGTATGTTGCCGCCGCGTCCGCTTTTAAAAGGCAGTAACATGACAGAGCAGCTCATAGATGGCTTAGGCCGTAAAATCGATTATGTGCGCATTTCGATTACCGATCGTTGTGATTTTCGCTGCTTATATTGCATGGCCGAAGACATGCAATTTTTACCACGCGCCCAAATTTTAACGCTCGAAGAAATTTATCGCACCGCGCAAGTGCTGGTAAAAAATGGCGTTACCAAAATTCGTTTAACCGGAGGTGAACCCTTAACGCGCAAAGGCATGGTCGGTTTGTGTGAAAAAATCGCCGCGTTGCCCAATTTAAAAGAGCTGGTGATTACCACCAACGGCTCACAGCTAACCCAATACGCCAGGCCCTTATTTGATGCAGGCGTAAAACGTTTAAACATCAGCCTAGATACCTTAAACGCCGAGCGTTTTAAAACCATTACTCGCACAGGTAATTTGCAGCAAGTGCTCGATGGCATTTTTGCGGCTAAAAACGCAGGATTTCAACATATCAAACTCAATACCGTGGTAATGAAAGGCCAAAACGACCAAGAAATTGTGCCGCTGACGCGCTTTGCCATCGACAATCAGCTCGACATTACTTTTATTGAAGAAATGCCCTTGGGTCAGGTTGGGCGTAATCGCAAAGAAAGCTTATTTTTAAGCGACGAGGTGCGCACGCTCTTGGCTCATGAGTTTGAGCTTATCGACAGCACCGAAAAATCGGGTGGGCCTGCGCGCTATGTGCGCTTAAAAAATTACGAAAACACGCGCGTGGGTTTTATTTCCCCGCACTCACACAATTTTTGCAGCACTTGTAATCGCGTGCGCTTGACCGCCGAAGGCCAATTGCTTTTGTGCTTGGGTAATGAACACAATCTCGATGTGCGCGCTTTGTTGCGCCGCCATCCTTGTGACAATCAACCCTTAGAAGAGGCCTTGCACCAAGCCATGCAATACAAGCCTGAGCGCCATTATTTCAGCGGTGAAGGCGAGGTGCAGATTTTACGTTTTATGAATGCCACAGGTGGCTAAGGTTTAGCGCCACTATTGCGTAATTATTTTTTGATAAAGGTTTTCTATGAGCATCAATATTTTAACTTTTGCCGATTTATTAACCGCCGCCAAACAACAAAGTGAGCCGCAATTATTGCTGTTGGTTTTTGCCAAAGCTGAAATGCCCGAAAGCCCCACCGCCGAACAAAGCCGAGACGTTAAAAGCGGCCAAGGCGGCAATTTAACACCCGTAATCTGCGTGGATAAATACCCAGAAAACCTCAGCACCTTTCCAGCTTTGGTGGCCGAATCCAAAGAAACTGGGCACGACTGGGATGTGGTTTTTATCAGCAGCATGTCGGGGGTGGCAGGTCATGCTCCGACCACCGAGCAGGCTGAACAGCCGCTGCAAATGATGGTACAAGCCATACATTCTGGTAATATCGCCCAATTTTTAGCCATGAACAAAAACGGCGAGAGCATTCAGTTTTACTGAGTTTTCTTGCCAAGGTAAAAACCGATGAACGCATCCAAACTCGAAGTACAAGGCCAGCTGTGGCTCAATGCGGGCGAACACAGCTTAGGCGGCCCAGGCCGCATGGAGCTGCTCGCGCGTATTGCGGAGCTTGGCTCAATTTCACAAGCGGCCAAAGCCATTAAAATGAGCTACAAAGCCGCTTGGGATGCCATCGACAATATGAATAACCTTGCAGGCGAAACCCTAGTGGTGCGTGTTGCAGGTGGTAAGGGCGGCGGCTACACCGAGCTGACCGAGCGCGGTAAAAAATTACTGCAAAACTACCAAAAAATTACACAAATTCACCAACAATTTTTAGCTTTGCTTAATCAAGAAGGCGATGCCGTGGTGGATGATTTCTCATTACTAAAAAGGTTCAATATGAAAACCAGCGCACGCAATCAATTTTCAGGAAAAGTCGCCAAAGTCGTTACAGGCGCAGTCAATAATGAAATTATTATTGACCTTGCAGGCGGGCAAAAATTGGTAGCCTCTATCACCATGGAAAGCAGCCAAGAGCTGGGCATAGTTGTAGGCAAAGAGGTTGTGGCTTTAGTGAAATCGTCCAGCATTATTTTGGCCAGCGACTTAAATGGCATGAAGCTTTCGACGCGCAATCAATTTACAGGCACAGTGCAGCGCATTCAAAAAGGTGCAGTCAATACCGAGGTGGTGCTCGATGCCAGTGGTATTGCCTTGGCGGCTATTATTACCAACGACAGCGCTGAGCGCTTGGCTTTAAAAGAGGGCGGTGAAGCCACGGCTTTATTCAAAGCAGGCAGCGTGATTGTTGGCGTTATTTCTTAAACAGTTTTAATTAAATCAGGTGGTTTATGGGACATTGCAGCACAGAATTTTTACCGCTGAATATCGCGGTGCTGACCGTCAGTGACACGCGCACTTTTGATAACGACACCTCTGGCCAGTTTTTAGTAGACGCCGCCAAAGGTGCAGGCCATAACCTGATTGATCGCGCTTTATTAAAAGACAACCTTTATGATATTCGTGCCAAGGTCGCGGTGTGGGCAGCACAAGATAAAGTGCACGTCATTTTAATTACCGGTGGCACGGGCTTTACTGACCGCGACAGCACCCCCGAAGCAGTAAGCTGTTTGTTTGATAAAACCGTCGAGGGCTTTGGTGAATTATTTCGCCAAATTTCTTTTAGCGAAATTGGCACTTCGACCATACAATCGCGCGCCTTAGCGGGAATTTCCAACCACACCTTAATAGTGTGCTTGCCAGGCTCGACCAACGCTTGCCGCACGGCTTGGGTGAATATATTAAAAGACCAGCTCGATAGCCAAGGCTCGTGCAATTTCGTTACGCATTTGTTAAAAAAACCCGCCTGCCATAGTCGCGGCTAGCTATCCGTTTTTAGGCCAGAAATGGCCTAATTTTTTAATTTTCGTTATTTTTTATTTATATAGCGAGGCAGAAAATGAAAAAGACACTTACCCGTATTTTGGTCTTGTCCTTATTTTTCGGTGCGACATGGAGCGCGCAAGCGCAGGAAATAACCGTATCGGCGGCCGCCAGCCTGACCAATGCCTTTACCGATATTGCCAAGAACTTTGAAAAAGCCAACCCGCAGCACAGGGTGCTGCTGAATTTCGCAGGCTCGGGTGTTTTGCTTCAGCAAATTGCCAAAGGCGCGCCGGTAGATATCTTTGCCAGCGCCGACTCCTTCACCATGAATCAGGCTAGTGCTAAAAATTTAATAGTAGAAAACAGCCGTTTTGATTTTGTTGCCAATAGTCTCGTGGTGATTAGCGCAGTAAACAGCCCGCTTAAACTGACACAGCTTAAAGATTTAACAAAAAAAGAAGTACAGCGCCTCGCACTTGGCAACCCCGACAGCGTACCCGTTGGCCGTTACAGCAAAACCGTACTGGAGCAAGAAAAGTTATGGCCAGAATTAGAAAATAAAATTATCCAAACACAAAACGTGCGCCAATCTTTAGATTATGTGGCACGAGGCGAAGTGGATGCAGGTTTTGTTTATGCCACCGATGCCGCGCTCATGGCCGATAAAGTGCAAGTGCGCTTTAGCGTGCCCACCAGTGAGGCTATTTTATACCCCATTTCCCTCACCCAAACGGGAAAAGCCAACTCTGCGGCGCAGGATTTTTTAATTTATTTAAAATCTTCAGATAGCATGAAAGTTTTTAAACAATACGGATTTTCTGCGGCCAATTAATGATGAATGATTCGGTGTGGGTGGCTCTTAGTTTGTCTTTGAAGGTGGCCTTTTTTGCCACTGTCATAAACCTGATTTTCGGTGTGGCTGTGGGTTATTTACTGGCGCGCAAAAATTTTATTGGTAAAAATTTGCTCGACAGCGTGCTCACTTTACCGATGGTGCTGCCGCCTACGGTGTTGGGTTATTACCTCTTGGTGCTTTTAGGGCGTCACGGCACGTTAGGCGCATGGCTTTATGAGCACCTAGGTATTCAGCTTATTTTTACCTGGCAGGGTGCGGTGATTGCGGCGGCGGTGGTATCTTTCCCGTTGGTGTTTAAACCCGCGCGCGCCGCTTTTGAATCTGTAAATAACCAATACGAAGAAGCCGCACAAGTGCTGGGCATGGGAGCTTGGGCGATATTTTTGCGCGTGACTTTACCCTTAGCATGGCGTGGTATTTTAGCGGGTGTGCTCTTGGCCTTTGCGCGCTCGTTAGGTGAGTTTGGTGCAACGTTAATGATTGCAGGTAGCATTCCGGGTAAGACTCAAACTCTCGCCATTGCCGTCTACGAAGCCGTGCAAGCAGGGCAGGATCAGCTTGCCAATTATTTGGTGCTTATTACTTCGATTTTGTGCATCAGCGTGCTGCTGTCGGTGCGCTATTTATCCAACCACGCTTTTGCTTCGAGGTAGAGCCATGCTGCATTTTCACCTTGAGAAAACCTTAAAAGCCAAGCAGCGCGAATTTCATCTTGAGCTTAATTTTCACAGTGATAAAAATCGTCTGGTGATATTTGGGCCATCAGGATCAGGAAAAAGTTTATTGCTGCGCCTGATTGCAGGCTTGGACAACCCCGACACGGGTAAAATTGTTTTAAACGAACAAACTTTTTTTGATAAAAATCAGGGCGTACAGCTTCAACCTAAACAGCGAAGTATTGGCTATTTGTTTCAGGATTACGCACTTTTCCCACACTTAACTGTTCGCCAAAATATCGCTTTTGGTTTAGAGAAAGGCTGGCTCAACCCCAAAGAAAATTACCCAAGCACCGAGCTGGACGACTGGCTTGCGCGTTTTTCTTTGCAAGAATTGCAAAGCCAATATCCACACCAGCTTTCAGGCGGGCAGCGCCAGCGCGTGGCACTGGCACGCGCCCTGATTTTAAAACCTCAAGCCCTGTTGCTGGACGAGCCGTTTTCGGCACTGGATGGTTTTTTACGCACGAAAATGCGCGATGAGCTGAACACTCTGCAACAGCAATTAAATATTCCGCTGTTACTAATCAGCCACGACCAAGAAGACCTTGAGCGTTTTGGTGATGCCGTGCTGTATTTAGAAGATGGCAGACAAAAGTAGGAATATCTTGTGCGCTTGGTTGTAAAAACCAAATTGAAACTGGCTAAAAATGGGCACTATGGGGTGGTTATTTGATAAAAACTATGCGACAAAGTAAGACGTTGCCGCCTGCTGCAAGCCAAAGAATATTCAATGAAAGATCCACGCGAAACCGCTATTCGATATTTAACTATGCTTAGCCTGATTCCCCCAGCACCGGGAAAAATTGCGATCACCACCTTGCAAGCAAAGCTGGCTGATCGAGGCTTTGAGATTAACCTGCGCTCCTTGCAACGAGATTTAACCGACAATCTTTCTGCCCATTTTTCTTTGATCTGCGATGATAGCCAGCGTCCGTATCGCTGGAGTTTTTCCGAGAACGCTTTTTTAAATTTGCCTTCTATGGATACTCCCAGTGCCTTAGCTTATTTTTTAGCCGAAGAACAACTACGCAGCCTACTGCCACAAAGCGTGGCCGACCAGCTCAAACCACAATTTAATTCGGCGAAAAAATTTTTAGCCAACCTTACAGAAAATGGCCTAGCCGATTGGACGAAAAAAGTGCGCGCTATTCCCAATGGCAAAGCCCTATTTCCCGCCGCCATCAACGGCGAGGTGTGGCGCAACACGACAGAAGCCTTATTGCAGGGCAAGCAGCTTAATGTCATTTATGCCAGCCGCGAAACAGGCAAAAAAAGAGCATTTCAACTGCACCCAGCGGGCTTAGTAACACGCTACTCCGTGAGCTATTTGGTGGCACGCATGGAAGGCTTTGATGACCTGCGCCACTATGCACTGCATCGCATTCATCAGGCTGAAGTACTGGATGACCAAAAAGCACAAATAGACGGTTATCATCGCCTAAATACGCTTACTTGCGCTTTCATAAACAGCATTACGCTCGCGTTTCCCAACCGCAACAACAGATACAACAACTCGCTCATCGAAGACCTGATACACCAGCCGATAGCCAGAGCTTCTTAACTTAATTTTGTAGCAGTTTTCTAAGCCGCTTAATCTGGCGGATGGCACATGCGGGTTTTCAAGACGTTCAGCAAGCTTCTTTTTAAGCTGTTCGCGTACTGTCGAATCTAGCTTCCGCCATTCTTTCTCTGCTTCGACTTTAAATACTAACTTATAAGTCATCTAGGCTTAGCTCAATTTCGTCGGAGCTTTGGCGCTCTTTTATAAGCTTTGCCAGTTCGATGTCTTCAAGCTTTTCCATGAGCCGCTCATACGCTTTTGCAGGTATGCAGTAAAACGCGGGCTGGTTACGATTCAGCACTGCAACAGGCATCCCACCAGCTTGAGCAAGCACCGCCATTGGATTCTTTTTGAGCTCGCTGATGCTTGTCGCATTGTCCGCGAGTATTTGATAAACAGAACTCATAACAACCTCCATAAAGACCTGTTAATAGGTCTTATAGTAGCACTTTTAATGGGGTTTTAAACGGGTTATGTAGTGGTCTAATAAATCCAGACACCCAATGAGGTGATAGCATAGCGTTATCAAAGAGGTGTTTATGAAAAGATTTACTTCAGAGTTTAAACAAGAAGCAGCTCTTTTAGTGATTAAACAAGGCTACTCC
>JBDKHD010000080.1:0-3534 GCA_039797885.1 Pseudomonadota bacterium | reverse complement strand
AACGTCTGGGCTGGGTATGGCCAATGCGCCCTATTCGCCCAAGCCCTGCCTCCAAGCAAATTTTAGGTAGCTGTGTGGTCTTCCCTGAGCCGGTTTCGCCTGCAACTACAAGCACTTGATGCGCTTGCAGTGCGCGCAAAATATCGTCTTTTTTGGCGGATACGGGTAGGTTCTCAGGGTATTGAATATTAAGTGTGGCGCTGCGTTTTTGCACAATGCCTTGGCTGGCTTGAATGCGCGCCCGTATTTTTTCTAACTGGGAGGCAAAGGATTCGGAATCTTGTGGCAGTTTTTTTAGCTGCTCAAGGCTGCGCTTTAAAGGAAAACGATCTTTGAGTAAGGATTGCGCTATGGCTTGGTTTAAATTCGCCCAATCGATATTCAATTCAGCCATGTTGATTTCCTCTAAAAACAAAACTGCCCCGATACGGGGCAGTTTTAAGAACGCCTAATTAAGCGAAAGCTTATTTGCTTTTCGCCAATTCAGCATCACGCAGTTCACGACGCAGGATTTTACCCACGTTGGTTTTTGGTAGCTCGGTGCGGAACTCAACAAAGCGTGGCACTTTGTACGCTGTTAAGCGTTCACGCGCCCATTCTTTGATGTCTTTCTCGGTAAGGTTGGGGTTCTTGGAAATAACAAACACCTTCACCGCTTCGGAGCTCTTTGGATCAGGGATGCCAATTGCTGCCGCTTCCAATACATCAGGGTGAGAGACAATGATCTCTTCCACTTCGTTGGGGTACACGTTAAAGCCAGAGACAATAATCATGTCTTTTTTACGATCCACAATTTTTATATAACCGTCGTCGCTGATGACAGCCATATCCCCCGTTTTTAACCAGCCGTCGGCGTCGATAGTTTCAGCGGTGGCTTCAGGGCGCTGCCAGTAACCTTTCATGACTTGCGGGCCTTTTACGCACAATTCTCCTGGCTCACCAATGGGCAGCTCGTTGCCATTTTCGTCGATGACTTTGCACAAGGTGCTGGATACGGGCATACCGATAGTGCCTAATTTCACATGACCAGGTGGGTTAAAGGACACCACGGGGGAGGTTTCGGTCATACCAAAGCCTTCGGAAATTTCACAGCCGGTTACTTGTTGCCATTGGTCGGCGGCGGCTTTGGTCAAGGCCATGCCACCTGAAATAGTCAGTTTTAATTTGCTGAAGTTGATAGCGCGGAAATCTTCCATATTGCACAAAGCAACAAAGAGCGTATTTAAGCCGACAAAACCGCTGAATTCGGATTTTTGTAGCACTTTAATAAAGCCAGGGATATCGCGAGGATTGGGAATCAAAATCGAATGATTGCCCGTGTCCAGCACCACCATGCAGTGCACAGTAAAGGCATAAATGTGGTAAAGCGGCAGCGGTGCAACGATGCTTTCTTCGCCTTCAATCAAAATTAAATTAAAGAGCGCACGACATTGCAGCATATTGGCGATCAGGTTGCGGTGGGTCAGCATCGCGCCTTTCGCAATCCCTGTAGTACCACCTGTGTATTGCAGTACGGCCACGTCATCGCGTTGAATTTTAACGGGAGTGAATTTTTTACCTGCGCCCAAGCTTAAGGCTTTACGCAAGGCCACGGCATTTGAAATATGAAACGCAGGGACTTCTTTTTTCACTTTTTTCAAGACGAAGTTGATTAAAGTACGTTTAACCATGCTGTGCATGTCGCCCACTTCGGTCACGATAACGTGCTTAATACCGGTATTTGGCAGTACCTTTTCGGCTTTGGAGGCCATATTGGCCAGCACCACCAAGGCTTTTGCACCCGAGTCGTTGAATTGGTGTTCCATTTCACGTTCGGTATAAAGCGGGTTGGTGTTGACCACGATCAGGCCTGCACGCATAGCACCAAATACCACTACGGGGTATTGCAGAATATTGGGCAGTTGTACCGCAATGCGGTCGCCTTGTTTTAAGCTGGTTTCATTTTGCAAATAAGCGGCGAAGGCGGCGCTTTTTTCGTTGAGTTCGCCGTAGGTCAGAACTTGACCCAAGCAAGTGAACGCGGGGCGGTCGGCAAATTTCTTTACGAAATTATCAAAAATTTCGATGACCGAATTGTACTGATCAGGATCGATTGTACGGGGCAAATCTTGTGGATAGCGTTCTTGGAAAAACTCTTCGTTCATTACCTTCTCCCAATACCCTGTTCTGTGCTTTTATGTTCAGGGTTTTGTTGCACAGCAGTTAAATTTCCTTCACAGCCCAAGGCAGGTGAAGACCAGCGTTAAAAAAGTGGCCAGAGTTTACCTGTTTTCTTAACAGGCGGCAAAAGAGCTTTGTTGCTATTTGCGCAAAATAGGCTAAGCGTTTTGCTCTCAAACCGATAAGAGGATAAAAAATAATCAAATGCAAAAAATTGAGCTTCACACCCATGACAACAGCACTGTGGTTGCCCGTTTTTGGCCGGCACAAAAAGCGCGCGCTACCGTACAAATTCTGCATGGCATGGCCGAGCATTGTGAGCGTTACGCTGATTTTGCGCAGTTTTTAAACACCCAAGGCTTTAACGTCTTGGCGCACAACCATCGTGGCCACGGTGAGCGTACGCCTTTGGGGCATTACGCCGATGACGCGGGCTGGGAAAAAGTGCTGGCCGATGTCGCAACCGTGCAAGCCTACGCCCCCAAGAACCTTCCTATCCTTGTGCTGGGGCATTCGATGGGTTCTTTTATTGCCCGCGCTCATGCCGCCTCCGCACCTAAAATAGCGGCTTTGATTTTATTGGGATCCAATCAGCAGCACCCTGCTCTTTTTTATGCAGGGCGCACGGTGGCGCGTGTACTGAGTAAAATTCAAGGCAAAAGACACCCCTCAGGCGTGATGGATAAGCTGTCCTTTGGTGCCTTCAACGGCCACTTTAAGCCCAACATCACCTCTTTTGACTGGCTCAGTGCCGATTTGGACAAAGTGCAGTCCTATATCGATGATCCGCTTTGCGGGCAGCTTTCAACGCTGGGTTTTTGGACGGAATTTATGGGTGGATTGATTCAGGTTATGCAGCCGCGTAGCTTGGCTGCCATTCCTTCGCGGCTACCTATTTTATTGCTTGGTGGCGATAAAGACCCTGTGGGGCGAATGGGTAAAGGCCTGCCTGCTTTGCAGTCGGCGTTAACCAAAACCAATCATAGCCGTGTCACTCTTAAGCTGTATCCAGAAGGACGGCATGAGATGCTTAATGAGGTGAATGCAGACGAGGTTTGGCAAGATATTGTTACTTGGATTAATCGCTGCACCCTTTAGTAAGAAAAAAGCCAAGAACCGCTTGGGTTCTTGGCTTTTTGGGTTAAGGCATAAAGCGAATCGGAAATTCCACTTTCGTGGTATCCACATTTTTGCGCGCATCAAACTTCATCTGACGGCATTTCATTTCCAAGCGCTTATGCAAATCGGCATCGTTGAGTTCGCTACGCAAGACCGAACAATTGGCGACACTGCCGTCAGCTTTTACACTCAAACTCAGCGTTATTGAGCCTGCCAAAGCTGAGTTTTTACGCAAAGCCATACGATAGAGACGGT
>JBDKHD010000079.1:0-4455 GCA_039797885.1 Pseudomonadota bacterium | reverse complement strand
GCCCAGGCACGAGCCACAGGGTATTCCCACATATAGCCGTAGCCGCCGTGCAGCTGCACGCAGGCATCGTTAATGCGGCCTTGGGCTTCGGTGGCCCAAAGTTTGACCGAGGCAGCGGCGTCGACATTGAGTTTTTTCTGGATGTGTAATTCCAAGCAGCGATCGACATAACACTGCATCACTTCTAATTCCGTGCGCAGCTCCGCCAGTTTGAATTTGGTATTTTGGAAAGAGGCGATGGGGCGGCCAAAAGCTTGACGTTCCTTCACATATTTTACAGTTTCATCGTACACCGCACGCGCGCCTGCGACGGCAATAATAGCCACGCTTAAACGCTCTTGCGCCAGCTCTTGCATTAAATAAATAAAGCCTGCGTTCTCTTTGCCCAATTGGTTGGAGGCTGGCACGCGCACGTTATCAAAAAATAACTCTGAGGTGTCTTGCGCTTTCATGCCGACTTTTTTCAGATTTTTACCTTTGGCAAAACCTTTGCGATCGGCTTCCACTAAAAATAAAGTTACGCCTTTAGCACCTGCGCCGGTGTCGGTTTTACATACCACTATATAAAGGTCGGCCAGCTGGCCGTTGGTGATAAAAGTTTTTGAGCCATTAATTACAAACTCGTCGCCGTCTTTAATGGCGGTGGTGCGCACGCCCGCCAAATCCGAGCCCGTGCCAGGCTCGGTCATGGCGATGGCAGTAATCACTTCGCCCGTGGCCATTTTTGGTAGCCATTTTTGTTTTTGCTCCTTCGAGCCGTAATGCAAAATATAAGGGGCGACGATATCCGAGTGCAGCGAAAAGCCAGGGCCTGAGGCAAAGACGCGGCCTTGTTCTTCAAGGGCAATGGCGCTGTAGCGAAAATCCACGCCGCTGCCGCCGTATTCTTCAGGAATATGAGTACACAAAATGCCCGCCTCGCCTGCCTTAAGCCAAGCTTCGCGCGAAATATGGCCCTGCTCCTCCCATACCTCCCAGTGCGGCTGAATTTCTTTTTCCATAAATTTACGCACGCTATCGCGGAAAATATTGTGCTCTTCGGTGTAAATCGAACGAGGGATCATCAGATGGCTCCTAAGTTATTGTTGTTTTTTTATCCAAACGCCACCAGCCTACCGAGGCTTTTCAGCCACAACAATGAGCAAAGCGCGCAAAATGATTGGCTTTTTTGCTCAAAAAACTAAAGACTTTCAACCATTTTTGCCAATTGGCGCTTTTGGACTGTCAAGGCTAAGATGCAACCCTTCACTTTCGAGTTTGCTGCCATGCCCGCTGTCGGCCTAACCATTTTATTACTGTCGTTAAGCAACGTATTTATGACCTTTGCTTGGTACGCGCATTTAAAAGACTTGAGCAGCAAGCCGTGGTTTATCGCCGCCATGTTGAGCTGGGGCATCGCTTTTTTTGAATACATGCTGCAAGTGCCCGCCAATCGTATTGGCTACACCGCACTTTCTTTAGGCCAGCTTAAAATCTTGCAAGAAGTGATAGCACTGACCGTTTTTGTGCCCTTTGTGTTTTTCTATATGAAAGAGCCACTCAAATGGGATTACCTGTGGGCGGGCTTGTGCATTTTGGGTGCAGTGTATTTTATTTTTCGTGGCAATTAAGGGAATCTATGCGCACTATTTTAATGATTTTTTTCGCTTATTTATTAACGGCCTGCGGTGGAGCTTCTGTACCTGAACAAAAAGACGAACCCACGAGTCCAGAGAAACCAACAACACCCAGCACCAAACCACCTGCTGAACATAAAATCTCAAGCAACACCTCATGGTTTCTACAGCTGCAAGGTACTATCGATTTAACCAAGCCCGTAGAGCTTTACGAGGTGGATTTATTCGATACCGCCCAAGCAGATATTACTGGGCTTAAAAACCGAGGCGTGCAAGTAATTTGCTATTTTTCAGCTGGCAGCTATGAAAATTGGCGCGACGATAAAAATGCTTTCCACTCCGCCGATTTTGGTAAGGATCTTGACGGCTGGGCGGGCGAAAACTTGCTGGATATTCGCTCTGAAAATGTGCGCACTATTATGAAAAAACGCATCGAGATCGCCAAAGAAAAAGGCTGTACTGGCGTTGATCCTGATAACGTCGATGGCTACAGCAACAACACCGGCTTTCCGCTCACCGCGCGAGATCAACTGAACTACAACCGTTTCTTGGCCGATACCGCTCATAAAAATAATTTAGTCATAGCCCTTAAAAACGACCTAAACCAAATTCAAGAATTGGAGCCGTACTTTGATTTATCTGTGAATGAGCAATGCCAGTTTTATGATGAATGCCATTTACTCAAACCCTTTAAAGACAGCAATAAATTAATCATTAATATCGAATACGAAGACAGTTTTTTAAACAGTGAAACCAACAAGGCTCAGCTGTGTTCAACCGCCATAAATAATGGCCTAAAAACCAAAGTATTGAATTTGGATTTAAGCGGCGTGGAACGCTTTAGCTGTTTTTAAAAACGCCCATGGAGGCCAATGGTTTTCACTTGAACACCTTTATCGCCGAAATCAACGATCACATGGCCTAAATAGCCCCACCACTTTGACCTAGATTGTCCTCAGAGCACTGCACTCAATATGGTACAAACGTATCACTTTGGTATTTTTAACCACAGCGGTATTCCGCAGCAGGCACTCCATAATGACACCACTACGCTTTTTATTAGCCGTTGGCGCGACCACTTTAGCCGCCACAAATTCAGCCCCAGCATGGGCGGATTCAGGGCAATTCAGTACTCTAAGCTATAACGTCGCGGGCCTACTGGAAGCCTTTTCCAGTGCTGTCTCACCCAGACAAAGTGCCACTGAACAAATTAGCTGCTATGTGAATGCTTTTGACATAGTGAATGTGCAAGAAGATTTTAACTACCACGCCGCACTGTATGATAGCTGCAATGACCACGCTTACCGCTCGCCAACCACAGGCGGTATGGGCATCGGCAGCGGGCTGAACACCATGAGCCGTTTTGCTTATCAAGACTGGGAACGAGTTAAATGGAAAAATTGCAACGGTGTCGATTGTTTAACGCCCAAAGGCTTTACCATGGCGCGTGTTCGCCTAGCCGAAGGGGTCTATGTGGATGTGTATAACTTGCATACTCAAGCGCAGATTGAATCCGCAGATTTAAAAGCTCGACGCGCGAATATTTTGCAGATGATAAATTACATTGAAGAAAACTCAGCAGGCCAAGCGGTGATTGTTATGGGGGATACCAACACCCGCTACACACGCGGCAGTGACAATATGTGGGAGTTTTTGCAACGTGGTTTTCATGATGCATGGGTGGATCTGACACGCGCAGGAGATGCTCCAGCCAGCGGAGCCGACGCTCTCACATGCGATCCTAAAATCACCAGTCCAGATTGTGAAATCGTTGATAAAGTGATGTACCGCAGCAATGGCTTTATTCAGCTACAAGCCACGCAATATCAAGTGCGCGAAGATGATGCCACAACCACTGGCTTAAAACTTTCTGACCACCCTCCCGTGCATACGGATTTTTATTGGAATACACGCAGTGATCGCCGTTTAAGTGATCCTTTCGGCGGACCGCACGGCGCTGCGTTTAACGATGTCGCTAATCTGCCAGAAACGCCGACCGTTAAAACAGTTTCATTACGAGCAGGCTCACGAGTGGATCAAATCGCTATCACGTTAAATTCAGGACAAGTGTTGAAACACGGCGGCAATGGCGGCTCTGCTGCCAGTTTAACTTTGGCCAATGGCGAGGCGCTCACCTCATTACAACTTTGCTCAGGAAAACGTAATAACCAAACTCGTATTTTCTATGCGCAGTTTAATACCAGCCAAGGGCGATTTTTAAAAGGTGGCTCGAAGACGGCCGATTGCACGACTTTTAATGCTCCAAATAATTGGCAAATAGTCGGTTTTCATGGCCGTTCTGGTGATGAATTGGATAAAGTCGGCGTAATCTACGCGCCACGTTAAGCTTTTTATTAAAAGCATTTGGAGGCCAATGGCCTCCGCTACGGAAATATCCACACCGTAGCGGCGAGCATTGCTCGCCATAAAACGCACCGTCATAAACAAACCGTCATAAATAAACCGTCACAACGGGAGGCCAATGGCCTCCATTTTGAGCATTGGCACAAGAAGCCAAGCCCCAGCAAAGCTGTTAAACTGCGCGCGTTTTTTCATCGAGTACTTCCCCTTGTTTAATTCCTCTGGCCGCCTTTTGGCGGCGCTGGCAGTTATGGTTCTTATTTGGGCCTACAGCTGGATTATTATGAAACAAATGATGAACTACGCTGGGCCTTTTGAGTTTGCGGCGCTGCGTTATTTAGGCGGTGCGTTGGTGCTTTTTGTGGTGTTGGCGATATTGCGCCAGCCCTTAGCGCCTCCGCCTTTTTGGCCAACCTTGTTGGTGGGTTTGGGGCAGACTACGGGTTTTCAGGCTTTCGCGCAGTTGGCATTGGTGACA
>JBDKHD010000078.1:0-2878 GCA_039797885.1 Pseudomonadota bacterium | reverse complement strand
CCTTGTTTGGCCGACATATACAGCTCGCGGCCATAGCGAGAATAGATTTTGGATTTAGTTGCGGCCGTTTTGGCCATGGAGTCTTTACGGTTTTGGTAGGCGCGTCCCATAGCAATAGCTTCTTTTAAATAGTGGTTGTGGAAACAAAAAGTCGCCGAATTGTACTCTTGAGCGCCGCAACTGTCTTGCCCGTTTTAACAAGCAAAAAGCCAGCTCCCTCCTATACTGCCAAGACCCTCTCCACTTAAGGCTACTTATGAAATCCCTATTTTTGCGTATGCGCATCTTTCATTGGGTCGGCATAAACAGCATCAACACATATTTAAAACTTAAACATGCTTGAGCAGTTTTTGATTTCAAAAATGCACAGCGTCTCATAGAAATCTGGCTAAAAAATAAGGAATAAAAACATGCATATAAATAAACAAAAAACCTTATTACTTGTCGATGACGAAGCCAGCAATCTTCAAGTATTGCGCCACTGCCTGCAAAATAACTATCGCCTGCTTTTTGCCAAGGAAGGAAAAACGGCACTGGAACTTGCTCGCACCGGGCAGCCTGATTTAATTTTGCTCGATATTATGATGCCTGAAATATCGGGCTACGAGGTATGCGCAAAGCTTAAAGCGCAAGATGACACCCGCTTTATTCCTGTGATTTTTATTACCGCGCTCAGCGACAGCACCGATGAAGAAAAAGGCTTTGATTTAGGCGCAGTGGATTACATTACCAAACCCTTTAGCCCAAGCGTTGTTAAGGCGCGCGTGCGCACGCATTTATCCTTGGTGCATACCGAAGAAGTGCTGGATACCCGCCTAAAAATTATTCAAATCCTAGGCCGCGCTGCGGAATACCGCGACAACGAAACGGGTATGCACGTAGTACGCATTAGCCATCATGCCAAACGCCTGGCACTGCAAGCAGGCTACAGCGAAGACGCCGCCCAAGAATTATTTAACGCCGCGCCCATGCACGACGTTGGCAAAATTGGCATTACCGATTCGATTTTATTAAAGCCTGGCAGCTTCGAGCCTGACGAATGGGCCATCATGAAAAAACACACCGAAATTGGTGCACAAATTATTGGTGAACACCGCTCGCCGTTATTGCAACTGGCCGCCACCCTCGCCCGCAGCCATCACGAAAAATACAACGGCACAGGCTACCCACAAGGGCTGAAAGGTGAAGAAATTCCGCATCAAGTGCGCATCCTAAGCTTGGTCGATGTTTTCGATGCCCTGCTAAGCACTCGCCCTTACAAACAGCCCTGGCCACTAAGCGATGCCTTGGCGTTAATCAAAAAAGAACGCGGCGAACATTTCGACCCTGAACTGGTGGATTTATTTTTAGCCGATATCGCCGTGCACTTGGATATACAAAAACAGTTTGCCGATCATCATCCTTTAATTTATTCCAACACATCGGAAATCAACAAAAGATAATGACTCGCACAGGCGCATAGTGCTCAGGCAACAATTGCTCGATTGAGGCTTGCAAGGTATCGCCGCCATCCAGCTTGGCGCTAATTTCTGCATTATCGCTGCGCGGCACATAGCCTAGCTTGTAACTGCGCCAATATACGGCCACGGCATTGGCGTCATGTGCATTGCTGGCTTCGCGCTGCAAACGTAGTTCATCCCCACAATTCATCAGCGGCAACACGGCTGCGCCGTCTCCATAAGCAAATCCTGCCAGCGATCCTCGAAATAAAGCCTTTGCACTTATTTGCCAATCAGACTGTTTTTGGCAATACGCCACAACCAAGCGCAGCTCTTGCAACAAGGTGCGGTCAAGCAAGCGCTCATAACTTGGCCGTGCTTGGTTTTGATAAATTAAGGCTTGTTGCTGAGCTTCTTGCCACAGTAATTGCCGCTGCGGTGTGAGCTCATCTTGATTTATGTAGCGCAGTAAATATTGGGCAAACTCATCAAGACCCAGCGCGGGATCTTGGTTTTGCTCAGCGCGTAGCTCATTTAGCCAATAATGCTGCGTATTTTCCTGCAAATGAAATTCTGCGGTCGCAGCCTCCCCCGTTGGGGCGCTTAAATGCACGATACGCACGGCACGCGTTAAGCAATCATCCCAATAGTCACCCACGCAGTGCTGCATTTGTTCGCCTTCTTCAAGCAGCTCTGTTTGAGTCGTAATTTCTTTGGCAAAAAAACCGTTTTGCTCAAGCTGGCCAAATAATTCAGGGCAATATTCGGCACGAGCATTGGTTGGCAGTATTTGAGTTAAGGGCAGTGAATGCCAATGTTTAGAGGCCCACAATAAAGAAAGCAAACTGCTCGCGCGCTCGACACAATGGATGCCCCCAAGAAACGCCCCAGTGAAAGTTCGGCACAACAGGGGCTAAGGGCAGATTTTCGATGTCGGATTTTGTGGCGTTTAACGAATCTAAAATTTCATTTAATCGGCTGTCTTGCTGATAATAATGGTCAGGCAAAAGCAAGGCATGCACGCTGTTATCGTTCAGTAGCAGCCACAACCAGCAATAATTTTGCGCACTACTGCGACGATAAAAATAGCTGGCCGCCACCCATAAATGCGCACGAATTAATCCTGATGCTACCAAAGTTAAATTAGACATGGTGGTCATGTTGTTAATTTATCCGTTGTTATTTGTTTGCTAGCCAGTCATCAAGCACTTCGTCTAATTTTGAAAGCTGCTCTGCGTGTTTTTCTTTGTTTTGAGCCAGCGTGCTTAGGTTTTGCAGTTTCCAACGTATCGCTGGCAGCTCGGCGGCTTGTGGCTGATCAAATAATTCCCAGTTGGGTTTGCCGTGCTTGAATGACAGTAAAAAATCTCGATCTTGAGCTGTAAAATGCTGCTTTAATGCGGGCAGCAGGCTTTCTTGCACGGCGAGTAATGTATCAA
>JBDKHD010000077.1:0-11198 GCA_039797885.1 Pseudomonadota bacterium | reverse complement strand
CAGCTTTGCCTGCTCTTTTGCTTTTGCAGAACGCGCAAAAATGGAGGGTAACGCCAAAATTATTAAATTGATTGCTCGTGACGAAGCGCTACACCTCACTGGCACTCAGCATATTTTACAGCTGATGGCTCAGGGCAAAGACGATCCCGATATGGCCGCCATTGCCAATGAATGTCGCGCGGATGTGATTGCTATTTTTGCTGAAGCCGCACAGCAGGAAAAAGAATGGGCAGACTACTTATTTAAAGACGGTTCGATGATCGGTTTAAATAAAGACATCCTGTGCCAATACGTCGAATACATTACCAATCAGCGCATCGTCGCCTTGGGCTTTGATCCGCTTTTTGCACAAAAAAACAACCCTTTGCCTTGGATTAATGCTTGGCTCAATAGCGACAACGTGCAGGTTGCGCCCCAAGAAGCCGAAATATCCTCTTACCTTGTTGGTGCTATCGACAGTGAAATCAATACCGACGATTTAGGTGATTTTTCTCTTTAATGAAAACGCCTAAAAATGGCATGGAATTTTATCTCGATGCCAATACCGATGCGCCTGCTTTTCGTTTAGAAACACAATCGCCCGATGCGGTCGATGCCGTGCCGCTGCAAGCAGAGCTGTTTTTACCCCTAGAAAACCCCGAACAGCCCAGCCCTAGCCCGCAAACGGAACTTGCGGGGATGGCGGCGCCGCGCTACCACATTGAGCTTAGCGATGGCTCGGTACGTTATTTTCAACATGCGCAAAATCTTTTGGAATCCTTGTTGGCACAAGATGTACCGATGCATTATCAATGCCGTGAAGGCTATTGTGGTAGCTGTCGCGTGCAACTTCTACAAGGTAACGTACACTATACCCTTGATCCTATGGCGTGGTTAAATGAGGGCGAAATCCTAACCTGTTGCTGTATTCCTAAAACGCATTTGAAAATAAAAGTGGACTGACTTATGGCCAAACAAACTCAGCTTGATGTGAAAACAATTATACTCGGCATTTTGGTGGCAGGCGCCGCCGCTGCTATTCTGTGGTTGGCCTTTTCACCGTCTTCATTAGAAAACGAAAAAGTCATTGAAACGCCGCCTGTTGCATTGCCTCAAGAAGCACCTCCTACCCCGCAAAATGATGCTCAACCACCCCAATTTGAAAGCGATCCTAACTTCGTTAAAGAAGGCTCGTCGGCTTTAAATCGTGTGAGTGGCGATGAAAAAATTGAAGAAATCACCACACCCCTTGGGCAAAGTGATCGTGCATTTTTGGATGCTGTACAAAATCTTGCGCCTTCCGTGGCTGGCTGGCTGATTGGTGAACAACAAATTCGAAAATGGGTTTTGGTAGTAGACGCAGTGGCAGAACACAAAGTACCCACCGCCGATCGCCCTATTAACTACCCTGTCGGCAAATTTTTAGTACAAGAGCGTGGCGAAACGCTCACGATTCGCGCCGAAAACCACGGTCGCGCACAAGCGATGATCGACACCATCACCGCCATTCCCCCAAAACAACTGGCGCGTTTCTATCGTCAATTTTCACCTTTGTTTGAGCAGGCTTACGCCGAGCTGGGACGTGAAGATCGTTTCAGTACACGCCTAAACCTAGCCATCGAAAACGTTCTCAGCATCCCAACATTAAGACAACTAGAGGAAGTGAAACAGCCGGCTGTTTTTTATGTGTATGCCAACAAAGACTTAGAACAATCCGATAAACTCAGTAAGTTTTTCTGGCGCCTAGGCCCTGAAAACACCTTGCGCGTACAACAGTATTTGGCCGATCTACAAAAACAACTGTAAGGATTAAAAATGAATTTGCCCGTATTAAATCAGCCAGCTCCCGACTTTCACACCATCAATCAGCGTAGTGAAGCCGTGAATCTCGCCGCATTAAAAGGCAAAAAAATTCTGCTGTATTTTTATCCTAAAGCCATGACCCCTGGATGTACCACACAAGCCTGTGGCTTGCGCGATAGCATTGCGGCGTTTACCTCTCGCAACTGTGTGGTACTTGGTATTAGCCCTGATGCTCCCGAACGCTTGCAAAAATTCATCGAGCGCGATCATCTCAATTTTGATTTGCTGGCAGACGAAGACCATCGTATTGCACAAAGCTATGGCGTGTGGGGCTTAAAAAAATTCATGGGGCGCGAATACGAAGGTGTGCACCGCATTAGCTTTTTTATTGATGAGCTTGGCGTGCTGCGGCACATAATGGACAGCGTCGCCACAAAAACGCACCACGAAGATGCCCTCGCCATTTTAGATCGTATTTAAATGCTAAACCTTTAGCCTTGCGCGCCGATAGCAGGGCTATGAAAACCTTAATTATCCTTATGTTGCTTTGTCTGACCCATACTGTTTGGGCGGACGCTTATTTAGGCTGCGGTGTTTCTTCATTGCGTCAAGGCGCATTAGCGCGCGACTTTCTCAAGCAAGATCACGAGCATTTTTTAACGCTTAACTGTCACCTGCGCAATGAACCCGCCATCGAGAAATCAGGTTTTCTTTTCACCTTGCCTGAGCTTGCTTGGCAAGAATCTCAGCCATCCCAATTGGCGCACTCACGCGCAAGTCAATGGCGAAAAGCCGAGCTGTCTTGGCCATTTTGGCGGCAAAACGATTTCTTTTTTTCCTTAGAATGGGGCAGCGATCACTTTTCCACAGAATTGCCGCTTAAGCAGGACGTACACTGGCAAGCAAGTGGCAATATGTTATTGGCAGGGCAAGACATCGACTTTACCCAGCAAGAAAATTACCTAGGACTTAAAGCACAGCTAGCTTATCAGCAATTACCAGTTACCTTTTTGAGTTTGCGCCGCAAATCGAGCCTTTTGTCTGTTGCTATTAATGAAAGCGCTAAGTCTTGGCTTAATCGGATTAACAGCAACAGTTGGCAAGTACAGCTGGGGTGCATCCCGCCAGACTTCGGTTTGGTATGGGCGTGGAGTCTGACCTCTGAAGCGGGGGAAATCTCCAAGCTGACGCATCCTGTTTCAAGCAGGCTTAATACCGAACAATATGTGGGCATAGACTTATTTCTGGCACTCTTGTGGCGCTGGCGGCTCAATAATAGCCTGCATCCTTATTTAAAAATAAGTGGCGAAACACGTTTTTGGTATTTTGATGAAGGGGCGACCACGCAAAATTCCTTAGGGTCTTTATGGCAGCATTCTTACGCCACTGAAGCGGGTTTAGAATGGCGTTTTTAACGATTATTTAAACGGTATTCTAAGGGCGCGATACCATTCCAACGTTTAAAAGCACGACTAAATACGCTGCTTTCGGCAAAGCCCAGCTGTGCACTGATATCCGTTAAAGAAAAACTGCTGTGTCTTAATAACTGACAGGCGCGTTGATTGCGTTCTTCGTCCAATATTTTCTGAAAACTGGTGCTGCACTCTTGCAATTTACGCTGCAAAGAACGGCTGCTCATATGCAGCTTTTCAGCAACCTGATCTCTATCTAGAGTTAACATTTCACTTTGCAATAAAATATGGCGCACCTGCCCAGAGATATCCATCTGTTGCAATAACACCAGCTGTGCTTCCAGCATTTGTTCATGCACCAACGCTAAATGATCATCGCTAAACGACAAGGGCTCATCTAAAATAGCGCGATCTAAAATCAACGCATTGCGCTCGCTGTTAAACATTAATGGTGCATTAAAAATGCGTTCATATTCATCCACACACTCACTTGGAGCGTGGCGCATTTCAACAGCCCGTAACGGACAAGGGCGGCAAGCCAACCATACCGCAAAGTTGCGCATTAATACCAACACAGCGTCCACTTGATGACGACTAAAACCCTCTTGTGTTGGCTCATAACACAGTGCCACGCGCTCGCCTTCAAGGCTGACATAATATTGGCCGCCATCACTTAATAGTCTTGTATAGCGCAACGATTTTTCAAACGCCGCCCCAAGACTTGCGCTGTGCATAAGAGTAAAGGCAAAAAGCTGAAAATGACTGGGCTTAACCATCTCGCCAATGCGTAAGCCAACATCTTTAATGCTGCTTAATGACTCGATAGCCCGCCACAATTGGAGGTTTTGCTGCAAAGTAATGCGGGCATAAGGGCTGCTTAATAAATCTTCATTAACCTTGGCATAAGACAACAATGTTTGAGAATCAAGGCCTAACTGCACCGCAGCTTGCAGTAAGCCTTTAAACCATAAGATGGACACTGTGCGCGTGTTTTCGGTCATTGTCGAAGCGACTGTTTTCAAAATCACACTCATCATCAAAGCAAAGGGGAGCTAGAGTAACGCAACTTGCCTAGGCAAAAAAGAGGCGGATTCAGCACTCCCTTTTTGTAACAAAATACAGTACAAAGCGGTGTGGATTTTTCTGCAACAAGGTGCAACCCATCTTCGCGCAGAGAAGCCCCTTCATTAATAATAAAGGAGCTCGTTATGACTATTGCTTACTGGTGTGTGTTCGCTGCCGCCGTTTTTCCTTATGTATTTACGATTTTCGCCAAATCCGCCGGCCGCTATAACAACCATGCGCCTCGCGATTATTTGACGAAGCTGGAAGGCGTTCACAAAAGAGCCAACTGGGTGCAAATGAACAGTTTTGAAGCCTTTCCGCCTTTTGCAGCGGCCGTCATCATTGCGCATTTAGCTCAAGCAAGCCAAAGCACTGTGGATATGTTGGCGGTGGCCTTTTTGGTATGTCGTACCCTATACGGTGTTGCATACCTAGCAGACCAAGCCGCCTTGCGCTCGGTGATTTGGTTTGCAGGCTTAGGCTGCGTTGTAGGCTTATTTATCAGCGCCGCCTAGCACTTAGGATGTTCCATTTAGGGGTGCTCTGATTTCTAGCAAAGCATCCTTAGGCAAAGAATTGCTGCGCTCGTTGGCGATAACAATAGCTGGTGTTGCAGTAAACGGTGATACTTCGGCCTTTATTGGGTGTTTTGATCAGATAAAGGTCGGTGTAATTGGCAGAGCGCTCCATAAAAGTCGCATCGCGAATTAAGCTTGTGCTTGTTGCCACAAATTCAGTAGCAGATGTCGCAGGCGCAAGCTCTGATGGGACGGGTAGCGCCAGCGTGAGCATGAACAGCAGAGATGCTTTCATCACGATCCCTCCTTCTGTTTACTCTTTTGAGTATAGGAAAGAACGTCAAACTGTCTTGTATTCTTTTGTTATAAAAATGTTAATTGGCTACCCAGTGTTTTCTGTGCATCGAAACCATGAGTTCCGCCTCGGCGCGTGGCAAGCCACACTTTTCCACCAGATCCGCCACGCTGCTTCCTAAACTGGCCATACGGCTGGCCTGCAAAAAAGCGGCATCGTCGTCTGCCACAGCGCTAGTGCGTTGTGCGCCCTGTACTTTGCTATCTAATTGTTTGATACGACGCCCCATCCCTAAGGTGCTGTTGCTTAAGGCGCTTTGCGCTTTGTGCATAACAGAAAGCGCCGCATCTAGGCGGCGAGCTTCGTTTTTATGGACGCGGTGCATACGCCACAGCAGAGCAACAAAAAGCACGAGCACAGCCATGTTGCCCAAAAGCAGCACCTCAATAGTCGACAGCGAGGTCATAAAATACTCCTACAAACCTTGTATTTCTGACCACTCCTCATCCGTCATCATTTTTTCCAAATCCACCAAAATAAGCAGTTCATCATTTTTATGACAAACGCCCTGAATAAATTTGGCGCTTTCTTCATTGCCGACGTTAGGTGTGGTCTCGATTTCCGACTGACGCAGATACACCACTTCAGCCACCGCATCGACGAGGATGCCTACGACCTGATTTTCCGCCTCGATAATTACGATGCGGGTCTGATCAGTGGTGTCAGCGGTAGACAAGCCAAAACGCAACCGAGTATCTATGACAGTGACGACATTACCCCTAAGGTTGATGATGCCCAACACATAGGACGGAGCACCAGGCACGGGGGCAATCTCGCTGTAACGCAGCACTTCTTGTACTTGCATCACGTTGATACCGTAAGTTTCGTTTTCAAGGCGGAAGGTAACCCATTGCAGTACGGGATCCTCAGCACCTTTAGTATTTCCTGTAATTGCCGACATAACTTATCCTCGCTAAGAAAAGCTTTAACTACGTCAAAAAATAGTTTAAACGCCCTTCCTACTATAGTTCAGTGCACAAAGTGTACCAGTTAAGAATGAAAAAAATTCTGCGCTTAGTTCAGGCTAGCGCGGCGGCGACCTTCCAAGAGCATCATCACGCCTTGCACATCCACCAACGCACACATTTCTTCGATGACTGTACCTGCAAGCCAAGGTCGTTTACTGGTATCGCCGCGCCATTTAATGGCATCGTAATTAAGCGTTTGAGTGTCGCAAATTTCTTGGCAGGCCAAGGCCCAAGGCGAACGATCCAGCTGAATAAAAAAGCTAAAACCTGCTTCTTTTAAACTAACCGCGCGCTCAGGCATCATCAATACGGCGGTATCCACCAGCGTGAGCTTCATATCCTCGCCTTGCCATACTCCCAAAGACCAAGCCACCTGCCCAATTAAAGGAGTGACTTTATCGTTAACTGGGTAAACACCACCAAGCAAAGGCAGAGGAATCGCCAGTTTCAACCCCGCTACTTTAAAAATCAGGCAGTCGATACCATGACTGTCTCGCCAATTCAGCTCGGTGAGCTGCGTATACTGTGGCGACGCTACCGATGCAACTGTGCAAGTTTCTTCGCTAACCTGCTGTTGTTTTACTGTTGTTTCTGTGGTGGCAATTTGTAGCTTCGGTGCAATCCGTGTCTGAGTTTTTTGCGCCATCACCTGAATCTGGCTGAGTGTATTGGGCTTAGATTGGGCGCAAATCAAAGGCGCAGCGGCGGGTGTTGACGCAAGCGGCGTAGGCAGCTCTTGTGCTTGCTTTTGCTCCTGCTCCTGCTCCTGCGCTTGTGCTTTTGCCGTCGTAACAGATGGCCATAAGGCCGCACTGATCAGCAGCTGATCCAGATAATCTTGCAGCACACCATCGACTTGATTGACGGGCTTACCCTTGCCGTTCATACCGACCTCGCTGTCTCAGCAGGGCCACTGAGTACCTCTAAATCTTCCAGCAGATGCCGATAAGCACGCACGCCTCGCCCTTGTGGATCCATTGTGTGAGGAAACAGCCCTTGCTGGCTGGCGTCACGCAGACGGGTGTCCACAGGAACAGCAGAAGACCACAGGGAATCCTGATACTGAGCACGCATTTCCTTAAGGGTGGAAAGAGAGGCCAAAGTACGGCGGTCAAATAGGGTTGGGACTATCAAATAGGGCAAAGGCCGATGCTGAGAGCGCATAACCATTTTTAGCGTATGCACCATGCGCTCCAAGCCTTTAAGCGCCAAATGCTCCGTTTGCGTTGGAATCACCAAGCGCTGACAGGCCGCCAGAGCATTAACCATTAACACCCCTAGGATAGGGGGCGTATCCAATAACGCGTAGTCGTATTCATCCCAAAGCTGGGTAAGCGTGCGTGACAGCACCAATCCCATGCCATCTTGGCCGCTGACTTGCCGCTCTAAGGTCGCCAGCGACGTCGTAGCTGGCAGCAAATGCACACGACCCAGGCTCGTTGGTTTGATAACAGTACGAATAAATCTAGGATCCTTACTGCGCTGCTCGAAAAACAAATGATAAAGACTGTGCTCAAGAGCATCGGGATTATGGCCAAAGTAGCTAGTCACTGAACCGTGTGGATCCAAATCCACCAGCAACACACGTTTGCCCTGCTCGGCCAACAAGCCGCCAAGCGTAACTACGCTGGTTGTCTTGCCAACACCGCCTTTTTGATTTGCTATCGCCCATATCCGCACAGCATCACCTATCTCAGTTCGTCGTATCTCGTCCTTAGTGCAATGCAAAATCCATGACAACTCTTGTATCGGCTAGGTGGCTAAAAGCATAAACAGAAAAACAAGGTTTTAATTTAATTTTGTAGAAAGAAAAGAGGTCTAGCCGACCTCGTTGGCAAGGTGTTGACCGATACTGGTTAGAGGTAATACCTCATCACTTAGCCCTTCTTTAGCTACGGCCATAGGCATACCGTAAATCACACAACTGGCTTCATCTTGCGACCAGATATGACCGCCTGCTTGTTTAATTAGCTTGGCGCCTTCTTTACCGTCTGCGCCCATACCTGTGAGCACCACGCCCAGCACCTTGCTGCCGTAATGCTTGGCCGCCGAGGCAAAAGTGATATCGACACAGGGTCGGTAATTCACGCGTTCATCACTTTCATGAATGCGAATAACGCCACCACCACGTTTGTCTACCATCAACTGCATCCCGCCCGGGGCTACATATACATGCCCAGGGGTAATGGCATCGCCATCGGCCGCCTCTTGAACGGTCAGTGGGCTTAGTCCGTTTAGACGCTCGGCAAAGGCTTTAGTAAAAGAGCCTGGCATATGTTGCACAATGATAATGGGCGTTTTAAAGCCTGCAGGAATCGTACGAAATAAAGTTTGGAGTGCGGCAGGCCCCCCTGTTGAAGTGCCTATTACCACCAGCTCTTTTGGCGTCATCCGCGTCTTAGCCGTGCGAATAATGGGCGAATGTGCCGTCGCTGTGCTCTGTGTGCTCGCCGCTTGGGGTGAAGATATGGATGCAGCAGGCGCCCTAGTACGGCTGCGCGCTACCGCCACAATTTTGTCGGTCAATGCTTGTTTGATGGCTGCCGCATCTTTGGCTATGGCATCGAAATTTTTAGGTAAGAAGTCCAGCGCCCCTGCATCCAGCGCATCCAAAGTGACGCGTGCGCCTTCAAAGGTCAGCGAAGAAAACATCAGAATAGGAACAGGGCGCTGGCGCATAATATGGCGAATGGCGGTGATGCCATCCATCACTGGCATTTCATAATCCATCGTAATGACATCAGGGCGCAGAGCTTCGTTTTTCTCGATGGCTTCTTGGCCATGTGAGGCCACGCCCACCACCTGCATACGCGCATCGCCGTTTATAATTTCCGTCACGCGGCGACGAAAAAAACCTGAGTCATCCACTACCAATACACGAATACTCATAAGTACCTTTTTCCTTTTTAAGCCGCGCGGTGCTGACGACCTGCGTAATGACCAAGCATGCTGGGGATATCTAGAATCAAGGCAATGCGGCCATCACCCGTAATGGTTGCACCCGCAACGCCTGGCGTACCATGAAGCATCTTACCTAAGGGTTTGATCACTACTTCCTCCTGACCAACCAACTGATCCACAACAAAACCCACACGCTGCGTACCCACCGACACCACCACGACATGGGCAGTCTCTCCCGCGCTGGCTTTTTGCTCGCCACGCACCAGCCAACGTTTCAAATAGAACAGCGGAACGGGCTTTTCGCGCACCACCACCACTTCTTGACCATCGACTATGTTGGTTTTAGTGAGGTCTAAGTGGAAAATTTCGTTCACACTCACCAAGGGGAAGGCAAATGCTTGGGTTTTTAGCATCACCATCAAGGTGGGCATAATGGCCAAAGTTAATGGTACCTTGATACGAATACTGGTACCGACGCCAAGCTTGGATTCAATATTGACCATGCCGTTGAGCTGGGCAATTTTGGTTTTTACCACATCCATACCCACGCCACGGCCTGATACGTCGGAGATTTGCTCTTTGGTCGAAAATCCTGGTGCGAAAATCAGGTTGTAGCATTCATTTTCGGTTAAGCGGTCGGCGGCATCCTGATCCATCATGCCTTTTTCAACCGCCTTACGGCGCAAGACATTGGGATCCATACCATGACCATCGTCTTGAATGGTCAGTAGAATATGATCGCCTTCTTGTTCGGCAGACAGCAGCACAGTGCCAACCCGCGTTTTATTCTTTTTCTCCCTCTCTTCGGGCATTTCAATACCGTGATCGACAGAGTTGCGCACCAAGTGCACCAAGGGATCGGCCAAGGCTTCAACGAGGTTTTTATCCAGGTCGGTTTCTTCACCGCGCAGCTCAAGGTTGATTTCTTTTTTCAGCTGGCGCGCAAGATCTCGCACCACGCGAGGGAAGCGCCCAAAGACCTTTTTAATGGGCTGCATGCGTGTTTTCATCACCGAGGCCTGCAAATCTCCTGTTACCACATCGAGGTTGGCAACGGCCTTGGACATGGCTTCATCGGTGCTTTTTAGCCCTAGACGCACAAGGCGATTGCGCACCAGTACCAGCTCGCCCACCATGTTCATGATGTCATCAAGACGCTTGGTATCAACACGCACTGTGGTTTCAGCCAAATCTTTTTCAGCATTGTTGCTAGGTGCTGGCACGGCTTTAGCAGGCTCTTCTTTTTTCTCTGCGGCTTTGCTGGAAACAGGCGTAGGTGCCGCTTCGGCTTTCTTGGCTGCGGGTTTTTCAGGTTCGGTAGCGGCGGGTTTTCCCGCAGGCTTTTCTACAGCGGCAGACGCAGAAGATGTGTCGCTGCTGTGCTTACCCTTGCCATGTAAACGGTCGAGTAATTCTTCAAATTCGGAGTCGGTAATCAGATCACTGCCTGTTGCGCCACTTGTTTCCTCTGCTGGCATTTCAGGTGCGGCACTGGCCACAGGTGTTTCTATAGCACCGCTGTGTTTGCTCTTGCCATGCAATTGATCCAACAGCGCTTCAAATTCGTCGTCGGTAATGTCATCTCCGCCCGCTGAGGGTAACTCTTGTGCACTGGTTTCTGCCGTTTCACTGCTGACTTGCGTACTGGCATTGTCATCCAGCGCATCCAATAGCTGTTCAAACTCCGCATCGGTGATATCTTCCTGTGCATCCTGTGCTACAGGCTCAGGCTTAGGTTCAATCACAGGCTCTGGTGCGCTAGGCACTGGAGTTGGTTCGGGCTTTTTCGCTGAGGCATCCACAGGCAAAGCCAGCTCGTGCAGGCGCTCGATTAAACTGGCATCAGCAGGATCGGGGGGCGTGCCTGAGCGTACTTGATCAAACATTTGATTGACGCTGTCCAAGGCTTGCAGCACCACGTCCATCAGCTCGGAATCCACTGGGCGCTTGCCATTACGCAACACGTCAAACACGTTTTCAGCAGCATGGCAGCAGTCCACTAAAGGGGATAGCTGCAAAAAACCTGCCCCCCCTTTGACCGTGTGAAAACCACGAAAAATGGCATTGAGCAGGTTGTGATCGTTAGGATGCTGCTCAAGATCGACCAGTTGCTCAGACAACTGCTCTAAAATTTCTCCTGCTTCTACTAAGAAGTCTTGGAGGATTTCCTCATCTGCTTCAAAACTCATCCGCTCAC
>JBDKHD010000076.1:0-15681 GCA_039797885.1 Pseudomonadota bacterium | reverse complement strand
TCTTGGTACGGCATGAAGTTTCACGGCCATCGCACCTCCAACGGCGAAATGTACGATGTTTATCAGTTCACCGCCGCCCACAAAACCTTACCTCTACCCAGCTATGTGCGCGTCACTCGTGTCGATACGGGTAAGTCGGTGATAGTGCGGGTTAACGATCGCGGGCCTTTTCACAGCGAACGCATTATTGACTTGTCCTACGCGGCGGCGGCCAAGCTAGGCATCAATAAAGCAGGCGTTGCCGAGGTGGAAGTGGAGGTGCTGCATGGCGCGACCAAAGTGCCTGAGCGCTGGATTCAGCTCGGTGCTTTTGCCAATGCGCAAGCGGCCATTAACTTACAAAAGAAACTGCAACAAAGCCTCAATACACCGCACTCCATCACCGTAACCCGCAGCGGCAAGCTCGATAGTGTGCGCATAGGCCCTGTGCCTGAAGGCGATATTTTGCAAAGCCTGCTGCAAAAGCTGGCCCGCCTAGGTTACAGCCAGCCGGTGTTATTGGCCGCGTACCAGCTCTAACGGCGAAATACTCTGCCTGGCAAGTCGTGGCAGAGCTTGTTGCAGTGGCGCCCCTGTTTTGGGGTCGCACAAATCAGGGGCTATGTCCAACAAAGGCTTAAGCACATAGATGCGCTCACGCACATCCGCGCGCGGCAGCTTCACGCCATCAAATTGCCCCGCTAAAGAGCCGAACAATAAAATATCCACATCCAAGGTGCGTGAGCTGTATTTTTGTGTGAACTCAGGGCGGCCACAGTCTTGCTCTAAGGCGCGTAGCTTGGCACGCAGCTTGGCCAAACTTCCCTCATAGGCTATTTCCACCACCAGATTGATAAAGTCTGGGCCAGTAAAACCCTGCGCGGGCGAGCGGTACCAAGGCGACTCTTGCACCACATCAAAACGCGCACGCAGCAGCCGTAAGCCTTGGGCGATATGCGTTTCTGGCTCGATATTAGAGCCAATGCCTAGAAAAACCCGCGTCATTCCTCGCCACGCTCGATATACAGCCCCACCGCTTTGGCTTGCGGCACCACCGCAGGCTTTTGCACGCGAATACTCAGCCAAGGCATAGCAAACTCGCGGCGCAGCTCGGCCGCAAGACGCTCCAACAAAGCCTCAAGCAGCTGAAAATGCTGCGTGCGCACAAACTGCTCGATAAACTCCGTCACCGCCTGATAATTCAGCGCGAAGGCCAAATCATCGGTGGCCGCTGCTTGGCGAATATCCCAAGCCATCTCGATATCGAAAATCAGCGGCTGGCGAACCTGCTTTTCCCATTCAAACACGCCAATTATGGCGTCCACGGTCAGCCCGTGAATAAAAACTTTATCCATGCGTCACCTCAAGCTCTGGTAAATCGCTCAAAGGCCAGCGCGGCACAACCTGCACTTCAAGCCCTGAGCGCTGCCCTGCCAGCAAACGCTGCGCGCCTGCATAAGCGATCATCGCGCCGTTGTCGGTGCAAAGCTCCAAACGCGGATAAAACACCTGCCCACCGAGCTTTTCAACCGCTTGTTTTAGCTCGGCGCGCAGCCTTTTATTCGCCCCCACGCCACCTGCGATAATCAGGCGCTTCACCTGTTCTTGTTTGAGCGCACGCTGGCACTTAAGCACCAGAGTATCCACCACCGCCGCTTGAAAACAGGCGGCAATATTGGCTTTATCCTGCTCGGCCAGCACACCATCGTTGGCCTGCGTCAAAATGGTGGTACGCACCTGCGTTTTTAGGCCACTGAAACTGAAATCTAAACCTGGGCGGTCTGTCATCGGGCGCGGAAAAGCAAAGCGTTGATCATCACCGCGCTCGGCCAGCTGACTCAGCGCGGGGCCACCTGGGTAGGGCAAGCCCAGCATTTTGGCAGCTTTATCGAAGGATTCACCTGCGGCATCGTCTAAGGACTCGCCCAGCAACACATAACGGCCAATGCCATCGACGCGCAGCAGCTGGGTATGCCCGCCTGAAACCAGAAGCGCAATAAAAGGAAACGCGGGCCTATCGGCCTCCAACATAGGCGCAAGCAAATGCCCCTCCATGTGATGCACGCCCAACGCAGGAATATCCAAAGCCCAAGCCAGAGAGCGGCCAACCAAAGCGCCTACCATCAACGCCCCGACCAAGCCTGGGCCTTCGGTGTAAGCCACACCATCAAGCTCTTTAAGGCTGACCTCGGCCTCGGCCAACACCTCCTGAATCAAAGGTGTCACTTTGCGGATATGGTCGCGTGACGCTAGCTCAGGAACTACGCCGCCGTACTGCGCATGCACGGCTATTTGCGAATAAATACGGTGCGCCAACAGCCCGCGTTCGGTGTCATAAAGCGCAATGCCCGTTTCATCACAAGAGGATTCAATACCCAATACTTTCATCGGCCAAATACTCAAACCTGCAAAAGGCAGGCATAGTAACAGTTTTTGCCCGCCATCAGGCGGCCATTTATTCGTTCAATAAAAACTCATGCAGCGTGGCTTGTAATAGCGTCCGAGGTTCGTCTTCGCCAGCAAAACGCACCTTGATAAACTTCTCATCTTCAGACACCACTTCGCCCACACCCAAAACAGAGTGATGAATACGGCGCGTTATTTTTGGGTGTGCTTTTTTGCTGACAATAGGATTAAAAGGGCGCAGCTTTTCCGTGACCGTGTTCAGCAAATTACGTCGTTCAATCTGACAGCCTAGCGTACTGGCATAATGTTCAAGCCAGGGTGATAACGGCTCGGTCAGCTCCACCCTATCCCGCTTTTGATACCAAGCCTGCGCCAACGCTGTGCTGTTACCCAAGTGCAGCTCCTTATGAAAACGGCTGCGCTTTTTATTTTTATCTTGTTCGTTTTTAGGCGCTTTAACGGCAATATCGGGCGCGATTAAATGCAACTCTTGCTGGGCACGAGTCATGGCGACATACAGCAGCCGCCGCTCGCTTTCTAGGCTGCTTGGTGTGGTAAATTCACCTTCGGCTTCATAAGGGTAATAATGCGCATTAAAGCCTGGAATAATGACCACTGGCCACTCCAAGCCTTTACTTTTATGAATGGAAATCAGTTGCACTGCATTATGGTTATTTTGTCTTTGGCGTTGTTGTTTTAATTTCTCAAAATTCCCTAATGCTTCTTGGCTTGACCACTGGCTATCTTTAACGAAATGCGCAAAAGCGCGAATGGTGGAAATACGATCTTCAATTTGCTGCGCAGAAAAAGCACTGTCAGCAATACCATCGAGCAAATGCGTGCCCTGAATATAATCTTGCACCAGTTTAAAAGCGGGCAATTTACGCATTTCGGCATCGGCAATAATTTGCGCTCGCTCATGCAAGCTTTGCGCTTGCCACTCGCTGATTTCTTTTGGAATATTTTTAAGCAACGCCTGAGCGTAATTGCTTTGCTCCGCCAACATGGATTTGGCAATTTGCTCAAGCAGTACTCTTTTGATTTTTGGGTAAGGCGTCGTCAATAAGGTAAGCCAAGCTTCGTATTTTTCTTCGCTGCTTTTATGGGAAAAAGAGCCATCGGCTACGGCAAAAAGCGTATAAAAAATATTTAGCTCGGCGCGCTCCAGTACCGATTGCGAACTGTGCAGATTATAAGGAATACCCGCTTGCAGCAACGCCAACTCAAGCGGCGCGCAAATCGCCCACAAACGGTTAATAATGGCAATGCTTCGATACTCGTGCTGCATCGCGACTTGGGCAATCAGCTTTAATACACAGCTCGTTTCATCCTGCACTTGGTGCAGATGAACCTGTGTTGCTAAAGTACTGGTATGCGACACGCAAAGCACAGAGTCGCGGCCTAAATTATGCCCAATTAAATGATTGGCCACCAAAGACAAAGCATGACCATAACGAAAAGTGTGGGGCAACGTGTAATGGCTTACCTGCCCCATTTTTTGCGTAAATTCTTTTAAAATAAATTCAGGCCTAGAGCCACGAAATTCATAAATAGTTTGATCAGGATCGCCAATTACCATCACCGCGCCACGACCGGCGTGCAGCGTTTCTAATAAATATTGCTGAATGGCGTTAATATCTTGGTATTCATCCACCAAAATCCACTGCATGTGCCCACCAAATTGCGCGGCCACCTGCGGATTTTGACGAAACACTTGGGCAATATCGTACAGCATATCGGCGTAGCTGATGCGTCGTTGCGCTTTGCGCCATTGTTCAAACTCATGAAACATGGCCACAAAAAATCGGCAGTTAGACGGCAAATCCATGTGTGCAAGCACTTGCTCGGGCGTGTCTAGCCCCGCTTTCACCAAATCGACAAAACTTAGCGCAGGCTCCACCCATTTTTTGCGCTGGCTTAAAATATCTTGGCGCGTCTCTTCGTCGGCCAGCTGCTGCATAATGCGCCACAGCACACCCTCCATTTCACCATCGCTCAAAATTTTTTCTTGATACGCAGGCAGTATTTTTTGCGCAATTAAACGCTGATAAATACGCAATGCCAAGGAATGAAAAGTACGCACTTCAGGCAAGAGTTGATTAGGTAAAAGCTGCTGTAATTTCTGCTCAAAATCCACGCGCGCACTGCGGTTATACATCAATACCAGCATGCGTTTGGGCGGCACATTTTCTGCCAAACGCGCGGCAATAAAATGCGTCAAAGTGGTGGTTTTACCCGCCCCTGCTACGGCCACAACACGGGCATGCCCATTCTGGTGGGCAATAATTTGTTGCTGTTGCGGGGTTAAAAACGGCACAGGCACAACCTAACTTTTAAAAATAGGGCATTGTGCCAGTGTCTAAAGAAAAGCGCCAAGACTGGCGCTTTGGGCGAGAGCTTAAGTGTTTTTCTTAAGCTTTAGCTTGGGCTTGCGATCGAAGTCTTTGCGTTCAAAGTCCTTGCGGCCAAAGTCGCTTTTTTCACGCGGTTTGCGCTCGACCTTGTGGTCTTGCTTGCCCTGATAGGGGTTAGCAGGACGCTTGTCGCTGCCTACTGCGGGTGCGCCTTGGAATACTTCAATATCCAATGGGCGGCCACAGACGCGGGCTTTTTTCAGCTTGCCCATAAGATCCGAGGGCATACCTTCGGGCAAATCCACAACGGCGTAGCTGTCGAGGATTTCGATATGGCCAATATATTCGCTTTCCAGGTCCGCTTCGTTGGCAATCGCACCGACGAGGTTACCAGGACGCAGGCCGTCGTCGTAACCGATACCGACCTTGTAACGCACCATGTCCACTTCAGGGTGGCCTTTGAGGGCTTTGGCCTGTTTGTCAGGCGTGCCTTTGCTGCCACGAGCTGGGCGCTCATCGCGGTCACGGCTGGGGCGCTCACTACGCTCAAAACGCTCGCCACGATCACGGCTGGGACGTTCATCGCGATCACGGCTGCGTTCGTTACGATCTCCGCGCTCGCGGCGCTCACCACGTTCAGAACGCTCGCTGCGCTCATCGCGGTCGCGGCGTTCTTGCATGCGTGCATCTTGTTTTTCATCAAGGAACAAGGGTTTGTCGCCCTGTACCAAAACAGCCAAGGCCGCTGCCACGTCTAAGGCATCAACGGGGTTTTCCGCCAATACTTTTTCGATCATGTCGCGGTACAGCGTATTTTTGTTGCCGTTTAAGGCATCGACAATACGGCTTTGGAAGCGCTCACGACGTTTTTCATTCACTTGCTTGGCGGAGGGCAACTGCATTTCTTCGATGCTTTGACGCGTGGCGTGCTCAATATCACGCAACATGCGTTTTTCACGACCACGTACAAAGACGATGGCATCGCCTGTGCGCCCTGCGCGGCCGGTGCGGCCAATGCGGTGCACGTAGGATTCGGTGTCGGAAGGAATGTCGTAGTTGATAACGTGGCTGATACGCTCAACGTCCAGACCGCGCGCAGCCACGTCGGTGGCGACGATAATATCAAGCTGGCCGTTTTTGAGTTTTTCCACGGCTTTTTCACGCAATGCTTGCGGAATATCGCCGTTTAACGGTGCGCATTTAAAACCATTGGCCAGCATAAACTCAGCCACTTCTTCGGTCGCTTGTTTGGTGCGCACAAAGACCATCATGGCATCGAAATCTTCGGTTTCGCAGATGCGCAGCATGGCGTCGTTTTTGTGTGAACCGCCCACAAACCAATAACGCTGACGAATGTTGGCGTTGGTGGTGGTTTTGGATTGAATTTTGACCTGTATCGGGTCTTTTAAGTGCTCTTCCGCTACGCGCTGAATTTCTTTGGGCATGGTGGCCGAGAACAGCGCGGTTTGACGCTCGCGCGGAGCTTGTTCCAAAATCCAGTTCACGTCGTCGATAAAGCCCATGCGCAGCATTTCGTCGGCTTCATCGAGCACCACAGCGCGTATGTCGCTTAAATCCAACGAGCCACGACGCAAGTGATCCATTACGCGACCAGGCGTACCTACCACCCACTGTGGGCCTTGCTTAAGCTCACGCAGCTGCGGGCCGTAATCAGCACCACCGTAAATGGATACCACCTGCATACCAGGAATGTACTTGCTGTAGGTTTTCACTGCCTCAGCAACCTGCTGTGCCAGCTCGCGTGTCGGCGCCAAGCACAGCACTTGCGGGCTGCGCAAATCGGCCTGGGTGCGCGTCAAAAGTGGCAAAGCAAACGCCGCTGTTTTGCCTGTACCAGTTTGGGCAGTACCCAATACATCGAGGCCGTCGAGCAAAGAGGGAATGGCTTGCGCTTGGATGGGAGAAGGTGCTTCGTAGCCCAGCTCCTCTAAAACACGAAGAATAGAGAAAGGCAGGCCAAGGCTGGCAAAACCAGCTGGAGTAGAGTCAGTCATATTTTTCCTATGTGCGAGCGATGGGCTTACCGTACATTGCACTCATTGCTCACACGGCGGGCCCGACTCGAGGGTTGCTTTAAAAGGGGGCGAACTATACAGGACTCTTTACGCCTTGTCCTGTGTTATTTCGTAACAAGCTGTAACTCGCCTATTTGTACATATTGGACATAACGAAGCCAAACAAAGCCAGCTTGGCATCGTCATTAAGGTCGGTGAACTGAATACCCAGAATGGTTTCGTTATCTTCACCCGTCACCGAGCGCACTACACCATGCAAAGACAGCAGACGTTCAATATCACCGATGACCACTTGCGCACTCAAGCGCACTTCATCACCCGCCGCTAACGGCAGCATTTTACCCACCACGCGCGCGCCACCCATGCTTAAATCTTGAATGCTGCCACTGTAATGTTTTTTCAGCCCTTCGCCGCAATAAACGGCTGTCGGCAATTTTACCTTGGCGCGCACGGTACTGCGCACTTCACCCAGCACCATTTGCTCGGGAATGGAGAGATGCAAATAAGAATAAGGCGCCCGTGAAATATGTTTGATTTTGGTGCGAAAGGCACAGGCACAGCTTAAATGCGGCACAAATAAACGCACAGTAAGCTCACTGTCTACTTTGAAGGAAATGGGTGCGCCGTTGGCGACGGGCGTGGTTACTATGATGCCTTGCCCCTGCCCCATAACGTTGTAGCCCACCAGCAGCGACTTGGCACGGTCTTGGGTGTAGCCGTCAAAATCCAGCTGCACCCCATGCCCTGGTAGCAAACGTAAGGTTTCAAAACGATCGTATTTTTCGTCCATGACGCGCCTCATTAAACTTTTGTAGAATGATAGACGATAAAATTACTGACGTTAAAGGTCTAAGCCTTGTTTGATAAAAACGACTTACTGGAACTTACGCGCATGCGTATGCCTTTTGGCAAATACGAAGGCCGCATCCTTATGGATATACCTGAGGACTACCTATTGTGGCTAAATAAAAAAGGGCTACCCGCAGGACGCCTGGGGCTGCTTTTAGGTTTGCTGCTTGAAATTAAAATCAACGGGCTGGAAAACCTACTCACGCCACTGCGCCAAGGCCAAATGCTGCCCGTTCACCCTGCACACCCAAATTTGCAATAAAAACACTGGGTTCTTTAGAGGCCGATACTCTCTACACCGAGCTGCGCCCCACCTCCGATGCCAAGTGGATTGCCCAATGGATGGGGCAGCTGTTGCACATCTAGGCTAAAGAAAACGCTGAACATAAGAGCAGCTGGCGTGCAGCGCATAGCCCTGCGCCTTGGCCCAAGTCAAACCTTCTTTGACCAAAAGCTCAGCCAAGCCTTGTCCACGCAGCGCAAAGGGCACATAGGTGTGAGTGAAATTGATGTCATTTCCTGTAACAAGGTAATCGAGCACGCATTCGTGGCCGTCTTTGAGCAGCACAAAACGGCTTTGCTCGGTTTGATGTTCGATCATAACGCGCTCCTTTTGGGAAAAAACCTAGGCTAGCCGAAATGGCACGCAAACCAAAGCGGCAAATGGCCTCAGGCTTTTCTAATAAAAAAGTTCGGGTTACTCTGCGCCCTTCTTTCTACAGAAACTGTCTATGTACAACTACCGCCTGGGGCTTGCCCTGCTTGTGGGGATTTATTTCTTTTCCCCAATCATGATGGACTGGTGGCACGATTCTCAAAGTGCGTGGTATCGCCCTTTTGCCATCTGGCTGGTGCTGATTGCCGTTTATGTGTGGCTAAATCATACGCGAGGCAACGATGAGCTTTAGTTTAAGCCAGCTGTTTTTTATCGTTTTAGGCTATTTGCTGTTTCTTTTCTCGGCCGCTTACGCCGTCGAGCGTGGCTGGGTTCCCAAGGTTTGGGCGCGCCACCCGCTGGTGTATGTGTTGTCCATGGGCGTATACGCCAGCGCTTGGGCTTTTTACGGCTCGGTGCGCTTGGCCAACGAATACGGCTACGGCTTTTTGGCCTATTACCTGGGTATTTCTGGGGCTTTTGCGCTATCGCCCATCTTGCTGCGCCCCATTCTGCACATTACGCGCATTTACCAGCTCAGCTCCTTGGCGGATTTGCTGGCCTTTCGCTACCGCAGCCGCTTGGCTGGGATTTTGGTCGCGTCCTTTACCCTAGTGGTGGTCGTGCCCATGCTGACGCTGCAAATCTCGGCCATTGCCGACACTTTGCACCTACTCAACGACCAATTGCCCGTGAATACGCTGGCCTTTGCCTACTGCGCCATGATGGTGCTCTTTGCGATTTTGTTTGGCGCGCGCCACGTTTCTCCGCGTGAAAAACACGAAGGTTTGGTATTTGCCATTGCGCTGGAATCCTTCGTCAAACTCGTTGCCATCGGCATTTTGGCGGGCTTTATTTTGTGGCAGGTGTTTGCCCCGATCGGCGGGCTAGAAGCTTGGCTAGCACAAGTACATACCGAGCGCGCACTGCAAAATATGACGCTGCAAGAAGGCCCGTGGCGCACGCTGCTGCTGGTATTCTTTGCCGCAGCGGTGGTCATGCCGCATATGTTTCATATGACCTTTACCGAAAGCCTCAACAGCGATGCCCTAAAGCCCGCCAGCTGGGGCTTTCCACTGTTTTTGCTGCTGATGGCCATGGCCGTCCCCCCCATTTTATGGGCAGGGATTTACCTAGGCGTCGATACTCCGCCGGAGTATTTTGCCTTAGGCATTGGCCTGAAACTGAACGAGCCGTGGCTGGCTATCATCACCTTTATTGGCGGCCTAGCCGCTGCATCTGGGGTAATTATTGTGATTACCCTCTCGACCGCAGCCATGTGCCTAAACCACTTGGTGCTGCCTTTTTACAAACCCAATGTGCAGCAGGATTTCTACCGCTGGCTATTGTGGATGCGCCGTATGCTCTTGGCGGGCATCCTGCTCTTGGCTTACAGCTTCTACATGATCATGGGGCAAGAGCTGGATCTAAACCGCTTGGGCATTTTGGCCTTTGTCGCCGCCATGCAGTTTTTGCCGGGGGTGCTCGGGCTTTTGTACTGGCCGCGCTCCAATCGCAAAGGCTTTCTCTCGGGGTTGATCGTCGGCATAGTGATGTGGATGTACGCCATGCTGCTACCGCTGGCGGCGCTACGTTTAGGTTTTGAGCTTCCTTTCCCAATCCCTGCTACCGACGAAAGCAACTGGCACTTAGCGGCACTGGCGGCTTTTATCAGCAACCTGTTAATTTTTGTGGTAGTCAGCCTAAGCAGCAAGCAAAAAGCCTCGGAAATTGCCGCCGCTCAAGCCTGTTCCATCGACAGTATTTCGCGCCCGACGCGCCGCCCCTTGATTGCAGGCAATTCCAACGACGTCATTGTGTCGTTGGGCAAGCCCTTGGGCCGCTATGTCGCCGAGCGCGAGGTGTACCAAGCGCTCGAAGACTTAAAACTGCCCTCATACGAAGACCGCCCCTATGCCCTGCGGCGACTGCGCGCGCGCTTAGAGGCCAACCTTTCAGGCCTGATGGGGCCTACGGTGGCGCACGACATCATCAGCCGCTATTTGCCCTTTAAAGAAAACGCAGAGCTTAGCGAAGACATTTACCAAATCGAACAGCGCCTTGAGGGCTTTCACGATCGCCTGCGCGGCCTAGCTGGTGAGCTGGATAACTTGCGCCGTTACCATCGCCAAACCCTAGAACATTTACCCATGGGCGTGTGCTCTTTGGCCGACGACGGCGAAGTCTTGCTGTGGAACGAGGTAATGAGCGAGCTGACAGGCATCAAGGCCAGCGACATCACAGGCTCGCACCTGACTTGGCTGCCCGCACCTTGGAGCAACCTATTGCAACAGTTTGTGCTCAACCACGCCATGCACGAGTACAAAAAACGCGTGGATTTAGGCGCGCAACCACGCTGGTTTAACCTGCATAAATCCGTTATCAAAGCCAGCGGCGGCCAGCCAGGTGGCATCGTGCTGCTGATGGAAGACCAAACCGAAATTCAGCTGTTGGAAGACGAGCTGATGCACAGTGAGCGCCTAGCTTCCATCGGCCGCCTAGCCGCAGGCGTCGCGCACGAGATTGGCAACCCCGTGACCGCCATCGACTGCCTCGCACAGAACATGCGCTACGAAACCGACAACCCTGAAGTGCTGGAAATCGCCAAACATATTCAAGAACAAACACAGCGCATCACCCGCATAGTGCAGTCTTTAATGAACTTCGCCCACGCAGGCAACCTCAGCACCGAGCACGAATGCACGCAAATGGCCTACGTAGTCGATGAAGCCATGCAATTACTACGTTTAAGCAAAAAAGGCCAAGACATCGAGTTTATCAACCACTGCGATCGCAGCCTCTATGTGCTAGGCGACGCCCAACGTTTGGTGCAAGTCTTTGTCAACCTGCTCAGTAACGCCCGCGACGCCAGCCAAGCAGGGCAAAACATCAGCGTGACCAGTGAAGCCGATAGCCAGCAAGTCATTATTAAAGTCATTGACCAAGGCACTGGCATTCCACCTGAGGCGCTTGATCGTATTTTTGAGCCGTTTTTCACCACCAAAGAAGTGGGCAAAGGCACGGGGCTTGGCTTGTCCTTGGTGTACAACATCATCGAAGAGCACTACGGGCAAATCAGCTTCGTCAGCCCAGTCAACACAGCAGGCGGGACTTGTGTTAAAGTCAGCCTCCCTCGCTACCACCCGACAGAGCAAGAAGACAGCGCCCTATGAAGCATATTTTGGTCGTAGAAGATGAAGCCATCATTCGCCAATCCGTCCGCCGTTTATTGGAGCGCAACGGCTTTCAAATCACCGACGTGGGCACGCTGGATGCCGCGCGCGCGCTGGATTTAAAAGCCTTTGATCTAATCATCAGCGACCTGCGCCTACCAGGTGGACAAGGCACCGAGCTGGTCGAGCAAGCCGCAGGTACCCCCGTGCTGATTATGACCAGTTATGCCAGCCTGCGCTCGGCCGTAGATGCCATGAAAATGGGCGCGGTAGACTACATCGCCAAACCCTTCGACCACGACGAAATGGTGCAAGCGGTTAAACGCATACTGGCCGAGTTCGACCTCAACAAAACCCAAGCCAAGCCTGTGGTTGCAGCCAAAATGCAAGAAAGCTACCCGCAGCACGGCATCATCGGCAGCAGCGAACCCATGCTGCTGCTCTTTAAGAAAATCAGCAAAGTCGCCCCCACCGATGCCACAGTTTTAATCTTGGGAGAATCAGGTACAGGCAAAGAATTAATCGCCCGCGCCTTGCACCAGCAAAGCACACGCAAAGACGCACCCATGGTCTCGGTCAACTGCGCCGCCATTCCCGACACCCTGATCGAGTCCGAGCTATTTGGCCATGAAAAAGGCGCATTCACAGGCGCCAGCGTCTCGCGCCAAGGCTTAGTCGAAGCCGCTGACGGCGGCACGCTGTTTTTGGATGAAATCGGCGAGCTGCCGCTAGAAGCCCAAGCGCGCCTGCTGCGCGTGCTACAAGAAGGCGAGATTCGCAAAGTCGGCTCGGTGCAAAGCAAAAAAGTAAACGTCCGCTTGGTCGCCGCCACCCATCGCAACCTCAAAGACATGGCAGCGCGCGGCATCTTCCGTGAAGACCTCTACTACCGCCTCAATGTGGTCGAGCTGCGCATCCCTGCCCTGCGTGAGCGCGGCGATGACGTACTGGAAATCGCCAACGCCATGCTCAAGCGCGCCTGCGAAAAAATGCAGCAACCCCCCAAACACTTCAGCGCCGAAACCCTGCACGCCATTCGCTCTTACAACTGGCCTGGCAACGTGCGCGAGCTGGAAAACGCCGTCGAGCGCGCCGTCATTTTGGCCGATGAGGATGAAATCGACCCCAGCCAGCTGGGCATCGAGCCAGACAACTCACCCGACCGCTACCTAAGTGCCAGCATGAGGGCGAATTTAGTCGAAACCCCCGTCGCGCCTGCTGCCCCAGTCGATACACCCGCCACTCAGGGCGATTTGTCTTTGGATGACTACTTTGTGCACTTTGTGCTGGAAAACGAACAGAGCATGACCGAAACCGACCTCGCGCGTAAGCTCGGCATCTCCCGCAAAAGCCTGTGGGAACGCCGCCAACGCTTGGGCATACCCAAACGCAAAAGGTAACAACCCCACTGTTACCCTTGCGCCACCAAAAGTAACACTTTTCCCACGCTTTTCTCTTTCTTTACAAAATCACAATTATAACTCATTGATTTAATAGGTTTTTTAAAATTCGAAACCTTGGCACGGTATTGGCTATGTCTATGACATAACAATAAGAACAACACACGGGTAACAATAAAAATAAACAACCCAGTGTGGCAGGCCAGAAAATAACAATAAAAATCGGCTTAGAGTACATAACAACAATAACAAGCCCCAGCTCACTGACAAAAGCTTGCTTAACTCTCTTACAAAGAAGGCTAAGCAAGCTTTTTTCTTTTCTATCCACACACTCCCCACTCCCCACTCCCAACTCCCCGCTCTCCACGCCCCTCGCCCCTCGCCCCTCGCCCCTCGCCCAGTGTTACCAAAGACCCCACAAGTAACACTTTCGTACCAGTCAAAAAGCCGACCCAGTCTAAACATATTGTATAGACAATTGATTTTAAAGAGTTTTTAAAAGATGGCACGGCATCTGCATTAAATTAATCATCTGGTACGAACGCACAATAAAAATAAAAAAGTTCCAACCCAGACAGCCAAGCAAATAAAAATAACAAACTGGCTGAGGACAGGCTCCAACAATAACAACAACCGCCTGTTCCTGGATCTACTGCCGGTGCGCTTTCTGACGACAGCACAATAAGAATAAAAATTGTCGCAAGGGTCGCTGGCAGTGGGTTCTAAGGAATTAAAAACAACACAGCATGCTCTCAACATCAAAGCCGCTCGCGCGGCATTTTGTTTTTCTGGCGTTTATTTATTAGCCTCTTGCCGTTACACTGCGCAGCAAACAACCCAAACCGTAGACCACCTTGATTAAATCTATTCCGCAAAAAATTCGTGGCTTATTTAATAAAAGCAAAAAAGCCTCCGTGGAGCTGGCCGTGATTCCTCGCGCAGAGCATTCCATCAGCCGCTCTAACATCAGCGAGCCTGCACTCAAAACCCTGTACCGTCTGCACAACGCAGGCTATCAGGCCTATTTGGTTGGCGGCGGCGTACGCGACACCCTGCTTGGCTTAAACCCCAAAGATTTCGACGTCGCCACCAACGCCACGCCCGAACAAGTAGTTAAAGTCTTTCGCAACGCGCGCTTAATTGGCCGCCGCTTCAAGCTGGTGCATGTGGTTTATGGCCGCGAAATTATCGAAGTCGCCACCTTCCGCGCACCGCACTCTGACGAGCATTCCAACAAAACCGCCGCCACGGGCGAGCAAGGCATGATTCTGCGCGACAACGTCTACGGCACCAAAGACGAAGACGCCATGCGCCGCGACTTCACCATCAACGCGCTCTACTACGATATTTCCGACTTTAGCCTGCATGCCTACGCAGGCGGTTATGAAGACCTACAAAAGCATCAAATCCGTTTAATTGGCGATCCCGACACCCGCTACCGCGAAGATCCTGTGCGCATGCTGCGTGCGCTGCGCTTTGTCGCCAAGCTGGATTTCAAACTGGAAAAAAATACCGGCGCAGCCATTCCAGCCCTTGCGCCCTTGTTGCAGCAAATTCCTGCGGCACGACTGTTTGAAGAAGTCCTCAAGCTCTTTCTGTACGGCAAAGCCCTGCCTACCTTAAAGCTGCTGCGCGAATATCGGCTGTTTGCCGAGCTGTTCCCGCAAGCAGAACGCAGCATAGCCACCGACCCCATTGCCTTATGCATGGCTGAAAACACCATGGCCAACACCGATGCCCGCATCAATTCAGGTAAATCGGTCACGCCTTATTTCTTTTTGGCATCTTTGCTCTGGCCGGCTCTGGTGCGCGAGCAACAAGCGCTGATCGAACAAGGCATGGCACCCAACTTGGCCCTGCAAAAAGCCGCCGACAAAGTGCTCAATGCGCAAATTAAAACCGTGGCCATCCCCAAGCGCTTCACCATTCCGATGCGTGAAATTTGGGAAATGCAGCCACGCCTAGCCAAGCTCAAAAGCAAAAAAGTGCTGGAGCTTCTGGCGCACCCGCGCTTTCGTGCGGCCTACGACTTTTTGCTGCTGCGCGCGCAATCGGGCGAAGCCGTTCACGACCTCGCCAAGTTTTGGACCAAGCTGCAAGAAAAACACCCAGAACTGGTCGCCAGCCGCTCTTTCCGCGAAGAATTTGCCGAAGACGAACCTGACGCAAGCCAAGACGAGCCGAAAAAACCGCGCCGCCGCGCCCCGCGCAAACGTCCGCCGCAGAGCCACTAGATGCCGACTTGCTACATCGGCCTAGGTGCCAATCTGAACAACCCCAAAGAACAGCTGCACCTCGCCCTTCAAGCCTTGGCGCAGCTGCCGCACAGCCAGTTGCGGCGCACCTCCCGCTTTTATGCCAGCCGCCCACAAGGCCCACAAGACCAGCCCGACTACATCAACGCCGTGGCCGAGCTGGAAACCTCGCTGCCGCCATTAGCCTTACTCGACGCTTTGCAACAGCAAGAGCGCGACCAAGGCCGCATCAAACTGCGCCACTGGGGCGAGCGCTGCATCGACCTCGACATTCTTCTTTACGACGACCTACAGCTAAACAGCGAACGCCTAACCGTACCGCACCGCGAATTAAAAAATCGCAGCTTTGTCGTTGAGCCTTTATTGGAATTACGCCCCGATTTAATCCTGCCCGATGGCACGCCACTTAAAGACGTACAGCCCGAATTTATCGGCGAACTTATTGTAGTGGTTTAATAAATCCAGACACCCAATGAGGTGATAGCATAGCGTTATCAAAGAGGTGTTTATGAAAAGATTTACTTCAGAGTTTAAACAAGAAGCAGCTCTTTTAGTGATTAAACAAGGCTACTCC
>JBDKHD010000075.1:0-3189 GCA_039797885.1 Pseudomonadota bacterium | reverse complement strand
CGTTGAATCATCCTTGGCTTGCGGGGTTAGAAATTAATGCTATTCGCCGCAAGGTTGGGATTTATTTGGTGATAGGGGTGGCAGGAGAGGTCGGCGCGCCGATGAAAAGTGCCATTTTGCCTTACCCCAATGAGTTGGAAAGCTACTATGAAAGCCGCAACCACAAACATTATTTTATTCGCCCCATTCGTGCTGAAGACGAGCCTTTACTGCAAAGCTTCTATGGGCGTTTAAGCTCTGAATCCATGCGTTTACGCTTTTTCTCGACACGCCGCGAATTTAGCCACCGTGAACTGTCGCGCTTTGCTCAAATCGACTACGACCGCGAAATGGCCTTTGTCGCCTTGCACGAAAACGCCCTTTACGGCGTAGTGCAAGTGTGGATTGACCCTGACGATGTCACCGCCGAGTTTTCCATCATCATTGATGATCACTGCCGAGGCGAAGGGCTGGGTGTGCGTTTGATGGAAGAAATCATGGCCTATCTAACCAAACGCGGTGTGATTGAAATCAACAGCACTGTGCTGCCACACAACACTAGTATGATAAAACTTGCCGAAAAACTGCATTTTAAAATGCGCCGCAATGCCGAGGAGGGCGTGATTGAAATTGCACGAAACCTCAATTCTAGCAAGTTTAACTGGCAGAAAAAGCGGCTATTGCGGTTATAATGCCCGCCTCAGTGCGTAGTGAGTATGGAGGCGCAGTTTGATTAAGGTTTTGGTGGTGGACGATCATCATTTGGTTCGCTTTGGCATTAGCCGTTTGCTGGCAGACAGCAAAGGATTGGAAGTGGTCGGCGAAGCCGCAAGTGGCGAAGAGGCCGTGCAGTTTGTGCGCGAAGTCGCCACCGATGTGGTCTTGATGGACATTCGCATGCCAGGCATTGGTGGCCTTGAAGCCATGCGCAAAATCCTGCGCTACGCCCCAAATATCAAAGTCATTGCTGTCACCGCTATGGATGACAACCTTTTTACCAGCCGTTTTTTACAGGCAGGAGCGTCGGGCTATATCAGCAAAGGCGCAGGCCCTGAAGAAATGATCATGGCCATTCAAAAAGCGCACTGTGGGCAAAAATACATCAGCCCAGATATCGCGCAGCGCATGGCGTTAAGCCAATTTGAAAGCGATGAATCACCTTTTGATAAGCTGTCCGAGCGTGAGCTACAAGTGGCAGTGATGATAGTAGGCTGCCAGAAAGTGAACGACATTGGTGACAAGCTTTTTTTAAGCCCAAAAACCGTGAACAGCTATCGTTATCGTATTTTTGAAAAACTGGGCATAGACGGTGATGTTGAGCTGACTCATCTTGCGGTGCGCCACGGCCTGATCGACCCCACCAACAACCACAATGTCTGACTTTGATATCAAGGCGTTTTTACAACACTTAAGCCAGCGTGCGGGCGTTTATCGCATGTACGCAGCGGATAATTCTCTGCTTTATGTCGGCAAAGCCAAAAATTTAAAAGCGCGGGTTTCCAGTTATTTTCATGCGCGTGGATTAAACACCAAAACACTGGCCTTGGTGGGGCATATTCATCATATCGAAGTGACGGTAACGGCCAGTGAGGCCGAGGCTTTGCTGCTTGAGCAAACCCTCATTAAAGAGCACCGTCCGCCTTATAATATTTTGCTTAAAGACGATAAGTCTTACCCCTATATTTACTTGAATGCGCACCCGTATCCTTCGCTTAGCTACAAAAGAGGCAAGAGCAAAAGCGATGCTGGCCAGTATTTTGGCCCTTATCCCAATAGCACGGCGGCGCGCGAAACTCTGAATTATTTGCAAAAAATATTTATGATTCGCAACTGCACTGACGGCTATTTTGCCAATCGTTCGCGCCCCTGTTTGCAATATGAAATTAAACGCTGCACCGCGCCCTGTGTGGGGCTGATAAACAGCAAGGATTACGCCGATAATTTGCGTCAAGCGGTGCTTTTTTTACAGGGGAAAAATACGGAGCTGATTCAAGAATTACAGAAAAAAATGCTCGAATTCTCTGCGGTCTTGGAATTTGAAAAAGCAGCAAAAACGCGTGATCGCATCGAAATGCTGCGCCTAACTCAGCAACAGCAAAACGTTTATGGTGAAAATGCCGATGCCGATGTGTGGGCGCTGGTCGAATGGCAAACGATTTTATGTGTTCACCGCTTGGCTTTTCGCCAAGGGAAATTATTGGGCAGCAAACATTTTTATCCGAAGAACTTAGCAGGCGAAGACAACGAGCAAGTGCTGTTGGATTTTATTAGCCAATATTATTTAAATCAGCTTTACCCAGAAGGCTTGCCAGGCACGCTCGTGGTGGGGCTGGGTGGCGAGCAAATTGAGCCATTGCTTGAGGCGATAAAAATTCAGCAAGCGCGCAAGCTTATTCACGGCCAAGGCGCACGCGGCCAAATGCGTATCTGGCTGAGTATGGCCGCCGAAAATGCCCAAGTTGGCGCGCAAAGTAAGCTCTCTGGTCATCAAGAAGCCAAACATAAGCTTGAAAAAGCCGCTGCGGTTTTAAATTTAATGGAAACACCTAATCGCATTGAATGCTTTGATATCAGCCATGCGCAAGGGGAGGCCACTTACGCCTCCTGTGTGGTGTACGATCACGAGGGGCTAAATAAAAGCCGCTATCGGCGTTTTGGCATTAAAGACATTACCGCAGGCGACGATTACGCCGCACTGGAGCAAGCCTTACGTCGCCATTTAATCCGCTGCCAAGAGGCACAAGACTTACCCGATTTGGTCTTGATTGATGGTGGGCAAGGGCAAATAGGGCGCGTGCAGCAGGTGGTGCACGCGCTGAACCTGTCTGTGCGTGTTTTTGGTATTTCCAAGGGCGAGACGCGCAAATCGGGTTGGGAGTATTTATGGGAAGCGGGCATGAAACAGCCCATTATGCCCGATGCCCATGACGAGGGTTTTCGTTTGCTGCAATTGGTGCGCGATGAAGCACACCGTTTTGCCATAACAGGGCATCGCAAAGCCCGAGCAAAAAGTCGCAGCCACAGTGATGTGGAAAAATTAACAGGCATCGGCCCAAAAAGACGCAAAGAACTTTTGCTACACTTTGGCAGTTTGCATAATATGCGCAGCGCATCTAGGGAAGAGCTTGAAAAAGTGCCTGGCATCAGCAAAAAACTGGCAGAAACCCTCTATTTACAGCTACACGGCGAATAATATGAATCTACCCAATC
>JBDKHD010000074.1:0-8909 GCA_039797885.1 Pseudomonadota bacterium | reverse complement strand
CCTTATTGTTGGCGCGTGATGGCAGACTGTGGGATGAAAATGCCTAAGAATGCCTAAGAATGCCTAAGAATGCCTAAGAGGAGGGGTGTTATGGATATTCAACAGTTTACCGATGGCACCGAGCTGGCGCAGGCGTTGGCTCAAGCCGTGGCTGCGCGTGTGCAAAGCCTTGTCGAAACCAACGGCCAAGCGGTGCTGGCGTTAAGTGGTGGGCGCACGCCTGTGCGTTTTTTCCAGGAGCTATCCAAGCAGCCTATCGACTGGGCCAAAGTGATAGTGACTTTGGTTGATGAACGTTGGGTAGCGCCTGATCATGCTCAAAGTAACGAGCGTTTGTTGCGTGAGCATTTATGGCAAAATCAGGCGCAGCAGGCGTATTTTTTGCCACTTAAAAATGCCGCTTTGCATGTTTTGGATGGCTATCAGGAAAGCGAAAACCGTTTGTGCGAAATGCTCCCAAAAATTGATATTGCGGTGCTGGGGATGGGCGAAGACGGCCATTGCGCCAGCTGGTTTCCTCGGTCGCAGGCGCTGGCAGGGCTACTGAGCGAGCAAACGCAAGCGCGCTCTTTGCCTGTGGTGGATGCGCCCGAGGTGGCCGAACGCCTAAGCCTGACTTGGGCGTTTTTGGCGCAAAGCCAGCACATTTATGTGCATTTTGAAGGTGCTAAGAAAAAGGCCGTATTTGATCAAGCCAATGTTGAGCAGGCCTTGCATCAGGTCGGGCTGATGCCCATTCGTAAAGTGCTGGGGCAAAAAACTGTGCCTGTCAGTCTGTATTACTGCCTCTAAGGAGCCAAAGATGAACCCCGTTGTGCAGGCCGTTACCGAAAAAATTGTGGCTCGCAGCCAAAAATCCCGCGCGGCCTATTTAGCGCAAATGCAGGTGTGGATCCATAAAGGGCCAATGCGCTCTGCTTTGGGCTGCTCCAATCAGGCTCATGCTTACGCAGCCGCGCCCGCTGATATCAAGCTGATTTTCAAGCAGAACCACCGTGCCGCTAATATCGGTATCGTCAGCGCTTACAACGATATGCTGTCGGCGCACGCGCCTTATTATCGTTACCCTGAAAAACTCAAGGAATATGTGGCGCGCTCAGGGCATGTGGCGCAAATGGCGGGGGGTGTGCCCGCTATGTGCGATGGCATCACTCAGGGGCAAGAGGGTATGGATTTGTCCTTGTTTAGCCGTGACACCATAGCGCTTAGCACTGCCATTGCCTTAACGCATCAGGTTTTTGATGGTGCGCTGCTTTTGGGGATTTGCGACAAAATTGTCCCAGGTCTTTTGATGGCAGCGTTGCGCTTTGGTCATATTCCTACGGTTTTTGTGCCAGCAGGGCCAATGAGCACAGGTATCAGTAACGGAGAAAAAGCTAAAGTGCGTCAAGCCTTTGTCAAAGGCGAAGTCGGCCAAGAAGCCTTGCTGCACACTGAAATGCAGGCCTACCACGAGCAGGGCACTTGTACGTTTTACGGTACGGCTAACTCCAATCAAATGCTAGTGGAGATTATGGGCTTGCAGTTGCCAGGCTCGTCGTTTCTGCACCCCGATCATCCATTGCGCGGCCCATTAAATGAGCTGGCGTGCCGGCGTGTGTGTGCGATGACCGCCCTTGAGGCCGAGTTTATGCCTTTGGCGCAAATGCTGGATGAGCGCAGTTTTGTTAACGCCATGGTCGGGCTTTTAGCGACGGGTGGCTCGACCAATCACAGCCTGCATCTGCTGGCGGTGGCGCGTATGGCGGGTATTATCCTAACGTGGCAGGATTTGGATGAGCTGTCGCAAGTCGTGCCGCTTCTGGCGCGCATCTACCCCAATGGCAAAGACGACGTGAACGCCTTCCAAGCTGCGGGTGCTATGTCTTTTTTGATTCGTGAGCTTTTGGATGTTGGGCTTTTGCACGAGGATGTTTATACCGTCATGGGCAAAGGTCTGCGCCTTTATACGCAAGAGCCTTACCTTGATGGCTCTACGCTGACATGGCGCCCTGCGGTGGCCGAAAGCCGCGATTTAACCGTACTCGCACCCGCACACGCGCCCTTTATGCGCGAAGGTGGGCTACGTGTGCTATCTGGAAACCTAGGTAAGGCGGTGATGAAAATCTCGGCTGTGCCACAAGCGCAGTGGCATATCGAAGCACCTGCACGGGTTTTCCATGACCAGCATGAGGTGGAGAGCGCGTATCAGCGTGGTGAGCTGAATCAGGATGTGGTGGTGGTAGTGCGCAGCCAAGGGCCTGCGGCCAATGGTATGCCTGAGCTGCATAAGCTGATCCCTGCGCTGAGCAATTTACAAGAAGCAGGCTTTAAGGTGGCGCTGGTCACAGACGGCAGGCTTTCAGGTGCATCGGGCAAAGTGCCTGCGGCCATTCATCTTTGCCCTGAAGCCGTGCGTGGCGGGCCTTTAGCCAAGGTGCAAAACGGCGACATGATTCGTGTGGATGCGCACAGCGGGCATATTGAGGTGTTGACCGCAGGCTTTGCTGCGCGCGCCACGCCCGATCTGGCCAAGCCTGTGCAGCTGGGTATGGGCAGAGAGCTGTTTACTGTTTTTAGGCGTCAAGTAGGACAGGCCGATACGGGCGCCTTAAGCATCGATTGGCTGGATGAGGAGGTGATGGGATGAAACAAGGCAGTGAAATGTGGAACCTGTGGCTGGAGCGCGCCAAGCCTTTGATCCCAGTGTTGGTGATTCAGGATATAGCCGATGCCATTCCCTTGGCTCAGGCCTTGGTCGCAGGCGGTGTGCGCATGCTGGAGGTGACGTTGCGCACCCAAGCAGGGCTTGAGGCCATTCGTGTCATTCAGCAAACCGTATCCGATGCCATAGTAGGCGTGGGCACGGTGACCTCGGCGCAGCAGTTTGAGCAAGCCCTAGAGCGCGGCGCACAGTTTGTGGTCAGCCCAGGCATTTCCCCTGAGTTGATTCAAGCGGCACAACGCTGGGGCGGCCCTTATTTGCCAGGTGTGGCCACGCCTTCGGAAGTACTGCAAGCGCGCGCCGCAGGCTTTCGCTACCAAAAGCTCTTTCCCGCCGAAGTGGTGGGCGGCCAAGGCTTGTTGAAGGCTCTAAAAGGCCCTTTTGCCGATGTGCGTTTTTGCCCCACAGGAGGGCTGGATGCCAGTAATTACCGCGATTATTTGGCTTTGAATAATGTCTTTGCCGTAGGCGGCAGTTGGCTTACGCCCACTGAGCTGGTGGCGGCTAAAAACTGGCCAGCCATCACGGCTTTGGCGATTGCTGGTTAGGGCTTTGGCGGTATTCGTTGGGCGTTTGGCCTTGCCATTTTTTAAAGGCACGGTGAAAGGTGCTGGTCTCGGTAAAGCCCAAATGCTCGGCGATATCTTTGATGCTGTTGTGGTGCTGAGCCAGTAATAAACAGGCTTCCTCCATACGGAACTCATCTTTAATACGTTGAAAAGACGTATTTTCTTCGCTCAGGCGTCGTCTTAGGGTGGCGCTGGAGAGCTCCAACACATGCGCACTCTGCTCAAGGTTTGGCAATTCGGGTAATGGGTAGCGGCGCAACAGCTGCCTGAGGCGGCCTGTCATGCTTTGGTGAGGGTTCGGGCGCGCCAGCATATCGGCAGGAGAGTGTTGCAAAAACGAGCGCAGGGTCGCAGGCGTTTGGCTAATGGGCAGGCTAAGCACCCAGCTTGGGAAGGCTAAATAGGTCTGGCTTTGGTTGAATTGCACGGGGGTTGCGAAAATTTCTTGATATAAAAGGGCGTGAGCGGGGGCGCTGTAGGCGCAGCCCACGGACAATAAAGGAATCCCTTGCCCCGTTAGCCAGCTCGATAGTCGATGCCAAATGACCAAAAGCGATTCGCTTAAAAAATGGTCGCTATCAAAGCGGGTGTCGTGCTCGATGACGAGGCGTACCACCTGAGCATCGATCTGTAATTCAATACCAGGAGCGCCGTCAAACAGCGCATAAAAACGCTCGGCACGATGCAGCGCATGTTCAAGGTTGGTGCAGCTAATCAAGGCTTTGCACATCATGGCAAAGGTGCCATAAGGGCTGTTTTTTTCGGTTAAGCCCATAAATTCATCGTTGGTCAGCTGCCATAAGCGCCCCATCAGACGCGTGTAATCATGATGGCTCAAACCAGCCTTGGGGTCGTCCAGCGCACAAAGTGCGATGCCTGCTTTTTCCAGCAACGTGGCGCGGCTAAGACCACGGCGCGCGGCACCGCGTAATGGCGCATCGATAAAAGGGCGGGGAATGATTCTGCTCATGGCGGCATCAATGAAAAGACAGGCCGCCATTTTGACCTAAAAAGATTTAGTTTTCTAATGGTGTATTGGTTGCTTTTTCAGCCATAGCCAGGGCAGTGACATCGTAAACAATCAAGCAAATATGACTGACTTCGCGATTGATATCCAAGATGGGAATGATGGATACGTTTTGATACATAAAAGGGGCTAGGCCACTAATCACCTTGGCATTGCTAAAGCGAAATAAATAAGGGCGTTGCTGGTGCAAAATAAAAGCTTGAGTTTTTAAGAAAAAAACAGGCTCGAACTTTTGTTCTAACCATTTTTGCTCGATATCGGGGAATAGCTCGTGAATTTTTTTGTCTTGGGCACTTTGTGGGCCGATGCCGCTGTGGTTTTCCATAAAAGCATTCCACAGCTGTACGCGGTAATTTTTATCCAATACCACCAAGCCGACGTCGATATTTTGCAAAATATCCATGAGCCAGTGGAAGTCTTGCATTTGCAATGATTTGCTCATAATTAATCCAGTAAATAATCAATTTTGTTGTTGAGCTGGTGCAAGGCTTGCTCGTTAAACAGCACCATCAAATCGCATTCGATATCCAATTTTTCCATGCTGTAATGAATCTCAATGGCCAATGCTTGCTGACAAGAGGAGATCTGATACTGAGCCAGTGACGGTTTTAACAGCGAGGGAAAAGCTTGATTAAAATAAATGCCCAGCTGCTCACCCATGCCGCGCACACAAGCACCAATTAAAATAGAGCTTAAGTCGATCATCAGTTCGTTGGCGGCTTCGGCTTGGTCGCCAAGATTTTGGTTGAGCAGAATCGCAAGCTCTGGAGCATTCATGGTGTTAAATATCATGAATGCTTCACCCGAGATGCCGGAGCCGACAAAGTCTTGGCAGACGATGGCGTGTTGCGCTTGATTGTTTAAATTCTCTAGCTGGGCACGAATTTCCTCGACCGCGCGAATGCGAATTTGTGGCACGGGTAGGTTTACATAACCATCTAATAATTTGGCCAGCCGATCGGCGGCTTGACCTAAAGCGACGTTAAACAGCTCTTGATAAAAATCACGCTGTGCAGGGCTGATAAGCTCAGTTTTTTTGGGTGTTTCCGCTTCCTCAAATAAACCAAATTCCTTTAATAAGGCTTTGGTTTTATCCAGGTCTATGGGTTTTTTAATAAAGCTTAATGCCCCCAGTTTTTTTACGCGGTCTTGGGCATCGGGCTGGATGTCGCCTGAAACCACGATCACCATGGACGGGAGGTCTTCTTGGCGAATTTTCTCCAGCACCCCGTAGCCATCGAGGTTGGGCATGGTTAAATCCAGAAAGACGACCTCGCCGTGACCGTGGCGAATTTGTTCCAGCCCTTCTAGACCATCGCAGGCAAAATGCAGATCGATGTGCCAATCAGGCGGCAGGGCGCGTGCCATTTGCTTGCGAGCAAAAGAGGAGTCATCACAAATGAGAACTTGAAGAGTCATGGCGGCTTACTGTGGTCGAAGATAGCATAAGTAAAGCCGCCCTTGGCCATTTCGCAACTGCTTGCGGCTGAAATCTACTGGCGCTGAGAAAAGCGCAGACGTCGAGTAGACTGAGCAAAATAGCTAAGCCTTTACGGCAAAACGGTCATTGCCTTTGGCGTAAATTGCGCTATAACAGCGCCCTTATCATCTATGGAGGATCTATGTCGATTAGTACCCAACAAAAAGCCGAGCGCTTTTTATCCTCGCTGCGCCATTGTCAGATTTTAGGCATGGAAGTGGTTGAAACTTTTCCCGATGGTCTGACCATGCGCTTGCCTTACAGCGAGAAAATTATCGGTAACCCGCTTACACAAGTGGTACACGGCGGCAGTCTTACCACGCTTATGGACACCGCCAGCGGTACGGCGGTGTTTGTGACTTTGCCAGGCTTTGAGCTGTGCCCTACGCTGGATTTGCGTATGGACTATATGAAAGCTGCACAAGCAGGCCATGATTTAATCGCCGAAGCGCGGGTGGTGCGCACCACCGCCAACGTGGTGTTTACCGAATGTGATGTTTTTCAAGAGAATGACCACGCCTTAATTGCACGTTGCAATGCCACCTTTATGCGCATTGGTGCGGATTTAACTCCGCCCAGTTTTCGCCAACAGATTGAAGCCAGGGCAGGAGAACAGCCATGACGTTCGCCGAAGTAGTGCTTAAAGCGAAACAGAGCCACGATTTTCAACCTATGGTAGACAGTATTCCGTATGCAAAATTAATTGGCTTGCATTTTGAACGCTTTGGCCAAGATATTTTATTTAAATTACCGAAAAATCCCGACAATATTGGCAACCCAATTTTGCCTGCCATTCACGGTGGTGTGATTGGCGGTTTTATGGAATTGTCGGCTTCATTGCATTTATTAATGACGATGCAAACTTACGCACTGCCGAAAATGATCGATTTTTCTTTGGATTATTTGCGCGCAGGTCGGCATCAGGACACCTTCGCCGAATGTCAGGTGTGGCGTCAGGGCAATCGTGTTGCCAACGTCGCCATTACCGCATGGCAAGAGTCACGTGATAAACCGATTGCCATTGCGCGTGCGCATTTTTTGCTTAAAACCGAGCAATAAAAAACATTGCATTTTCTTTAGGCGGCTATAAACTGGCTGCCATTCTGTCGGGGTGCCTCCGTATTTTTACGCATGGCTGAGATCGCAAGAGACCCGTTGAACCTGATCTGGTTAGTGCCAGCGTAGGGAACAGAGAGCAAGTTTTACTATTGCGCGGGTTTTCTGCGCCATTGTCTTTCTCCTTCGCGGCCTACCTTTTTATTTCTTTATTACAGAGTAAAACGGTATGAGCAAATTTACCCTTGATGCCGCTTATTTAGCGCCATTTCCTGCCTCAAAAAAAATTTGGAAACCTGTCGGTAATATTCATATTGCCCAACGGGAAATTCAACTCAGTCCCACGTCTTTGGCTAATGGCCACACTGAAGTCAACCTCGCTGTACCTGTGTACGATACTTCAGGCCCTTACACCGATCCAGAAACGCAGAAAGATTTAAGCAAAGGGCTAAGGCCATTGCGCAAGCCTTGGATAGAAGCGCGCCAAGACAGCGAAAAATTGGAGCAATTTAGCTCGAATTATACGCGTTTGCAGCACAGTAATTTACTGCATGAAAGCCTGCGTTTTAAGGCTAAATCTACGCCAAGACGATCGAAAAATGGCGCGGCTCTTAGCCAGCTTTATTACGCCAAAAAAGGCCTTATTACCCCTGAAATGGAGTACGTTGCTGCGCGTGAAAATTTAGGGCTAAGTGCAGGAGAAATGCAGCAGGCGCTGGCGATGCAGCATCGTGGTAACGGTCATGGTGCGGCTATTCCTAATTATGTTACAGCGGAATTTGTGCGTGATGAAATCGCCAAAGGACGCGCAGTCATTCCCGCCAATATCAATCACCCTGAAGCCGAGCCAATGATTATTGGTCGTAATTTTCGCACAAAAATTAACGCCAATATCGGCAACTCGGCGGTCACCTCTTCCATTGCCGAGGAGGTTGAAAAAATGGTGTGGGCTGCGCGCTGGGGTGCCGATACCATTATGGATTTGTCCACGGGTAAGCACATCCATGAAACGCGAGAGTGGATTATTCGCAACTCTCCTGTACCTGTTGGCACTGTGCCGATTTATCAAGCGTTAGAAAAATGCGGTGGGGTGGCGGAGGATTTAACATGGGAAATTTTTCGTGACACCTTAATAGAACAAGCCGAGCAAGGCGTGGATTATTTTACGATTCATGCTGGAGTTCGCTTGGCTTACGTTCCTTTAACGGCCAAGCGCGTTACAGGTATTGTCAGTCGTGGTGGTTCGATTATGGCCAAGTGGTGTTTGGCGCATCATCAAGAGAATTTTTTATACACGCATTTTGCGCAAATCTGTGAAATTTTACGCACCTATGATGTGAGTATTTCTTTAGGTGATGGGCTGCGCCCAGGCTCTATTGCCGATGCGAACGACGCTGCCCAATTTGCCGAGTTAGAAACTTTAGGCGAGCTGGTAAAAATTGCCAGAGAGCAGGATGTGCAATGTTTTGTCGAAGGACCAGGGCATGTGCCCATGCATCTGATTAAAGAAAACATGGATAAACAATTAGCCTATTGCGGTGAAGCGCCTTTTTATACTTTAGGCCCGCTGATTACAGATATTTCCCCAGGTTACGATCATTTTACCTCAGGCATAGGGGCGGCGATGATTGCTTGGTATGGCTGCGCCATGCTTTGTTATGTCACCCCGAAAGAACATTTAGGTTTGCCCAATAAAGACGATGTTAAACAAGGCTTAATCGTCTACAAAATTGCCGCGCATGCCGCCGATTTAGCCAAGGGCATTGCTGGCGCGCAAATTCGTGATAACGCCATGAGCAAGGCTCGCTTTGAATTTCGCTGGGAAGATCAATTTAATTTGGCGCTCGATCCTGATACTGCTATGGCCTACCACGACGAAACCATGCCCAAAGAAAGCCATAAGTTGGCGCATTTTTGTTCGATGTGCGGGCCAAAGTTTTGCTCAATGAAAATCTCACAAGAAGTGCAAGATTTCGCCAATAAAAAAGCACAGGGCATGATCGACAAGGCCCGCGAATTTAACAGAGCAGGTGGCAATTTGTATGTAGAGGCCAGCGATGCAACTTCAAATTA
>JBDKHD010000073.1:0-7394 GCA_039797885.1 Pseudomonadota bacterium | reverse complement strand
ATAAACGCGCGCTATCCTCTGCAAACCAAGCTTCGCGTTGACGCGCTTTAAGCTGGAGAATTAATTTTGGATAAAGCTTATACAGATAATGAACATCGGCGACCGCATAACGAATTTGCTGGGTATTTAACGGCCGCTGCAACCAATTTGAACGCGTTTCATCTTTGGCTAAATCCAAGTGCAACACTTCTTTTAATAGGCGTTGAAAACTTAAACCCATCTCCAAACCAACAAAAGCCGCAGCCAGCTGAGTATCGGCGATAGGGCTGGGTAAAGTACCCGTTAAACGGCGGCATACTTCCAAGTCTTCAAGACAGGCGTGGAAAACTTTGACCACAAAAGGATGAGTTAAAATTTCCGTCAAGGGCTGCCAGTCATCGATACACAAAGGGTCGATCAAAAAAGAACCTGTGCTTGCACAAATTTGTACCAAGCCCGCTTGCGGATAAAAAGTGCTGACGCGGACAAACTCGGTGTCGACCGCTAAGAACGGCTCTTGTTGCCAAGCGAGGCAGGCGTCTTTTAAAGCCTGATTATTGGTGATCCAAATGGGCTCAGGAATTTTAAGATTACTCATAGTGCGCCAACCACTGCGACCATTCTTGTTGCACGACCGTACCCTGCTTTAGCTTAAGCATTTGCCAGATAAATTCGCTGGTGGCGCGTGCTTCGGCACTCGCTTCCAGCGCCAAAACCACTTCGGCTTGTGCGCTTAAGGCTTGGTTTAACAAACGCTCTAAATCCAATTGTTTGGGGCCTACACCTTGAGCAGGGGAAAGATAAGAGTGCAAAATAAAATAACGCCCCTTCCAGCCTTTTTCTTCTGCTATTTTTTGTTGCTGCATGGACTTTAATACCAAAATACGGTTTTCCCGCAAAGAGTCTTGGCATAAAGCACAATAAGCCTGCGCACCAATGACACGGCATCGAGTGCAAGGTTGAAGCTGTTGTTGTGCGTAAGCCAAGGCTTGATAGAGCGCTGCGTCTTTATGCAACACCAAGTGCGTTGCCAAGCGCTCTGCTGCTTTTTCACCAATACTGGGCAAAGCATCGAGGGCTTGGATTAAAGCAAGATAAGCGTGGTTATCGGACATTTAAAAGGGCAATTTCATTCCAGGAGGCAATCCCATGCCAGAGGTAAGCTTGCCCATTTCATCTTGATTGCGCTGTTCAATTTTACGCACAGCATCGTTTACGGCAGCGGCTAATAAATCCTCTAATAGCTCTTTGTCTTCACTCATCAGTGAATCATCCAGCTGTACGCGTTTGACGTCATGACGGCCTGTCATGGTGATTTTGACCAACCCAGCTCCGGACTCGCCTAAAACTTCTGCGTCGGCCAGTTGTTGCTGCGCGCGTTGCAATTGTTCCTGCATTTTTTGCGCTTGTTTCATTAAATTACCCATGCCACCTTTTAGCATCGTTTTTCCTCTCAATCACCGTGGGGGGCGATACTGCCCGATATAATTTGTGCGTTAAAATCTCGCTGTAAACGCTGCACCAAGGCATCGCCTTCTAATGCCTGTTGAGCCTCATGCAGCGCGGTAAATTGTAACCTGTTTTGGCGTTGTGTTGGCGTTTCCATGCGCGGCTCCTGCACCACCATATGCAGATTTGCTGCGGCAAAATAAGAGCGCAGCGCGTCTTCGATTTTATCTTTGTAACCCTCGTTATAAACAAAACTCTGCGAGGGATCGACGTCAAAGAAGTAATCCGCACCCTGAACGTCCACCAATGCGCTGTTTTTCGCAATGGATAAAGCCAGCCCAGCCAAGGGCAAGCGCGCCACCCATTGCCACCAATTGTTCGATGTTAATGTTGTTGGTTCAGCCTCGATAGCCGCGTGGGCGTTTTCGCGTTGCGCCGTCTTAATGGTGTGCACCACTTCAACTAAGGCAGCAGGGGCAGAAATAACAGGCTCAGGTTCAAGTTTGGTTTCGGGCAATGCATCGGAGCCGGTTTCGACCACAGGAAGAGGTGCAAGATTTTCTTCGGCCCGAGTGACTGCTATGAATTGGGCATCAGACTTTTTTTTTTGCAATGTTCCGTCCCACTGCAAGGTAATAGGTGCCGCAGGTGCTGGACAAAATGCCAGCATGCGTAGCAGCAGCATTTCAAAGCCTTGCCGTGAATCGGGGGCTAAGGCCAAATCTTTACGTCCACTAACGCCAATTTGGTAATAAAGCTGTAAGTCTTCTGGGCGCATAGCCTGAGCCAAAGCCAAAATAACGTCTTTATCGCCTTCGCTGTTGTCGACGGCATTAGGAACCAGCTGCGCCAAAGCGGTACGATGCCAAACACTTAATAAGGCCTGAAGCACTTCATCGTAATCGCTACCATGCTCACTCAGAGTGGCAACTAAATTGAGCGCGGCTTGAGCGTCGGCATTGGCTAAATGCTCAGCCAGCTGAAATAAGCGGCCCTTATCCATCGTGCCGAGCATGGCGTTAACTTGGTCTTCGCTTAGGTGACCTTCGCCGTAAGCGATAGCCTGATCGGTCAGACTTAAAGCATCGCGCATACTGCCTTGCGCAGCGCGGCCAATTTGCCACAACGCAGGCTCATCAAAGGCCACCTGCTCTTCACTTAATACATGTTGTAAATGCTGCACGATTTGCTGGGCAGGCATGTTTTTTAAATTAAATTGCAAGCAGCGCGATAACACCGTGACGGGAAGTTTTTGCGGGTCGGTGGTGGCCAATAAAAATTTAACGTGCTCAGGCGGCTCTTCTAGAGTTTTTAACAGCGCATTGAAGCTGTGCGTGGAGAGCATATGCACTTCGTCAATCAAATAGACCTTAAAGCGCCCGCGTGTTGGTGCGTATTGCACGTTATCCAACAGCTCGCGAGTGTCATCCACTTTTGTGCGTGAAGCGGCATCTACTTCGATTAAATCGACAAAACGGCCTTGGGCGATTTCTTGGCAAGCGCTGCATTTGCCGCAAGGGCGAGCGCTGATGCCTTCCTCGCAATTTAGGCACTTGGCTAAAATACGAGCAATGGTGGTTTTACCGACACCGCGAGTGCCAGTAAATAAATACGCGTGATGCAGTTTTTGATTGTTTAAGGCATTAATGAGCGCACGCAACACATGCTCTTGACCGACCATCTCATCAAAAAAACGAGGCCGCCATTTGCGCGCAAGTACTTGATAACTCTTCACAAACCCAACATTCCAAGGCCAAAGGTGGCGGCTATCATAGCTTTAAAAATGGACACTGTCAGGAAAATCTGGAGATGACTCCCACCAGCCACACCTCGGCACATGAGTCGATCACTACCGTTGCTCCCTTCCGGGCCTGGCGGGGTTCATGATGTATCATTGCGAAGGGACCAGCAGGAGCCACCATAACGCGCCTGAGAACTCAGGAGCGCGCACCTTAACGGAATTTTATTGTGATTTCAAGGGGTTAATGACTTTGCTACACTAGCGACAAGTTATTACAAAAGACACGGATTATGGCCAAATTACACACTGCTCTGCCTGCTAGCACTCTCACCCCAAATATTCCTAAAAATATCTACAGTCTCACCGACACCAGCAAGCTTAAGCCTTTCCACGGTGTGTTAGGCCAAGACCGCGCCGTTAATGCCATTCAGTTTGGCGTCGCCATGAATCGCCCAGGCTATAACATTTTTGTTATGGGTGAGACAGGCACGGGCCGCTCATCCTATGTGCGCGACTATTTAAAAAGCGAAGCCAAACGCCAAAAAACACCCAGCGTATGGTGCTACGTTAACAATTTCAGCAACACCCGCGAACCTTTGGCGCTGCAATTTGAAGCAAGCCAAGCAGAAGTATTCAAACAACAAATCAACGAGTTGATTGACCAGCTTTTAGCCACCTTCCCTGCCACCTTTGAACACCCGACTTATCAGCAAAAAAAATCGGCCATCGACTACGTTTTCAATCGTCGCTACGACAAAGCCATAGAGCAAGTTGAGCGCGAAGCGCACAAGCGAGGAGTGGCGGTATACCGCGATTCCAGCACCATTAGTTTTACGCCCATGCGCGAAGGCAAGGCCTTAGATGAAACCGAATTTGCGCAATTTAGCGAACAAGAGCGCGATGCTTTTCATCAGGATATTGCGGAGCTGGAGCAGCAATTAAGCGACCAGTTGGCCGAGCTGCCGCAATGGAAACGCGAAAGCAGTAATCAGCTGCGTGAATTAAATCGCGCCACCATTGCCAATGCGATTACCCCCTTGCTTAAAGCGCTGAAAGAAACTTTTCGCAAGTCGGAAAAAATGCAGGCGTATTTAAAAGAAATGGAAGACTTTTTACCGCGTCTAGTTATGGAGGAGCTGGTTGAAGAACGCCTACTGGAAATGCGCGATGAATATGTCAAACGCAGCATTTTAGAAGACAGTTTATTGCCCAATATCGTGACCTTTCACAATGCTGAAAGTGGCGCACCCGTGATTTATGAAGCGCACCCAAGTTTTGCTAATTTATTTGGCCGCATCGAATATTCCAGTGACCAAGGCGCACTGGTTACCAGCTATCGCCGCATAAGCCCTGGTGCGCTGCACAAAGCCAATGGTGGGTTTTTAATTTTAGATATTGAAAAAGCGCTATCAGAGCCTTTTGTCTGGGAGGCTCTTAAACGCACCTTGCAATCGCGCTTGCTGAAAATGGAAACTCCTTATGCGGAAATGGGGCTGATCAACACCACCACCTTATTACCCGATGTAATTCCTTTGGATTTTAAACTGGTGCTGATCGGCTCGCGTGAGTTGTATTATTTATTACAAGAATACGACGCCGATTTTAAACGCCTATTTCGTGCCGTGGTGGATTTCGACAGCGACCTACCTTTCACCAAAGAATACTTGCAGGCCTATGCCCGCTTATTAAAGCACCGTATTGATGAGCAGGCCTATGCCCAGCTGACAGGTTCAGCGCTAGCGCGCATGATTCAATACAGTGCACGCCTTGGCGAGCAACAAGACGTATTAAGCGCACGCATTGGTGAACAATTTGATTTATTGGCCGAGGCCGATTTTATTCGCAACCTCGCAGGCGATAAAAAAATCGACTCCAAACACATCGATCATGCCCTGAAAGCCAAGCACGAACGCACCAGCCGCGTTTACGACAAGCTCTTTGAGCAGATGATGGACGGCACGGTGCTGCTTGAGACTCGGGGAGCGGCCATTGGCAAAATCAACGGCCTGACCGTCATGTCCTTGGGCGACACCAGTTTTGGCTCCCCAGCCCGCATTACCGCGACGGTTTATCCTGGCAGCAAGGGCGTGGTCGATATTGAGCGCGAAGTCAGCCTAGGCCAAGCTATTCACTCCAAAGGGGTTATGATTTTAAGTGGCTTTTTAGGCAATCGTTATGCTCAACAATTTCCGCTGGCTATTTCTGCACACATTGCCATGGAGCAATCCTACGGCTATATCGACGGTGACAGTGCCTCTTTGGCTGAGTGCATTTGTTTGATTTCTGCTCTAATTCACTGCCCTATTGCCCAAAGCTTTGCTATTACAGGCTCAATGAACCAATACGGCGAAGTGCAGGCTATTGGTGGCGTGAATGAAAAAATCGAAGGTTTTTTCCGCCTGTGCGCCGCACGCGGTTTAAGCAGTGAGCAAGGCGTGATTATTCCCGCCTCCAACAAACGCAACTTAGTGTTGAGCGAGGAGGTTGTGAGTGCTGTGCGCGATGGACTGTTTACCATTCATGCCGTAAGCCATGTTGACCAAGCACTGGAGCTGCTGCTCAAACGTCCAGCGGGCAAATTAAACGCCCAAGGCCTCTACCCCAAAGACAGCATCAATCAAGCCATTATTGAGCGTTTAAAAACCATTGCCGATATGGCCAAAGAAGAAAAATAACGCATAAAAAAAGGCGCAGTTACTGCGCCTTTTTTTATTTGGTTCTGGCTAATTACGAGCCGAGCATGGCTTTGCGTAAGGAGCTTTGAATATTGTTATCAGACAACCAAATACCGAACATGGCCTTTTTAAAGGCCATGCCTTTGACTTCGGCCTTTTTCTCGCCATTACGGTATACATGCACGCCCTGCGTTGGGATATAAACCAAGTCGTAAACGTCGCCTTCTTTTACTTCAGCTTTAAAGGCGCTGATCATGGCGTCGATTTCTTTTTCAATAGGAGCAATGTTGCCACCGGTTGAACGCACGAAACCGTCGCGGGTCGATTCGCTCATACGATCTGGAGTGATTAAGCCTGAAGTAATAGTCAAACGCACCGCCATAGGCGCATCGGTTTCGATGATACTTTTAGAATCTGCGCTTTTGGCAGTCAAATACAGCGCCGCAACATAGCCATCGACAAACATTTTTGTGCGAATGCCTGCGCCATTGAGCACCAGGGCTTGGTTTTCCAAAGTCACTTTTTCGGGCAGGTCCACGCCTTTTACCGTTAAGGCTGAAGCTTGAAAGCTTAAAAGCAGAGATGCAGAGAACAGCAGAATCGAACGTAGCATGAGATTTTCCTCGAGTTGTTTTTATTAGTGCGAAGCTTTTTAAAGTGCTTACTCATGAAAAGCAAGCAAAATTATTTTGTCTACCGACAAATTCATCCATAAAGCTGAGCTTATGGCTGAAAGTTTTGACGCGCAGTCTTTAAGTTTTTTTGCACATAAAGCAAAGTCAGACCCACTAGATTTTCATCGGCATCGTAAAAGCGGTCATCTAAAGCCGAGATGTCATCGGCGTGTTCGTCTTCAATTTGGTTGAAGGCATCCAAACGATCGTCTTCATCGGGCGGTGCTTTTCCTTCGCTGAAATAATTCAACATTTTGCGCAGCAAGGCAGCACTTTCTTTGGCTTTAATGCGTTCCAGCGCATCCACGGTGTCATCGCTATAAGCGCCTGCTTCCTGACGAAAAAACTGAGCAAAGCCACCGTTTTCCATCTCGCGTAGCAGGCCATCGATACAGAAAATCGTTTTTTCCAATTCGGTTAGGGAGTCGTAGCCGACCTCTGTTTCTTTGTCGTAAACAACATCGGTGAGTTGTAAAAAAGAATCGGTCTCATCGGCTAGATCTAAAGCCGCCTGAATTTCCATGTTCATAGGGTCTTACTCTTGCTCTCTTATAGTTAGATTTGAGGTGGCAACGATAGCCTAGCCACCTCGTTTTGACAAAATATTTAACAGGCCAAATTTACGCCAATACTAAGGATTCAACAATGAATTAAGCGCTTTCCCAGTTTGCGCCACCTGCTCCATCGGGAAGCAATGACCACCGTCCACCATTTGATAACGGAAATGCGGATTGCCTTGGCTGGCACGGCGAGCGCTTTTCTCAATAAAAGAATACGAGTGCTCGGCAACTAATATATCAACAGGGATGGCTACACGACGTACGGCTTGCCATAAACCTCTGGGGTAAGAGCCAAAAACAGAGGCTTCCCACTGCG
>JBDKHD010000072.1:0-10906 GCA_039797885.1 Pseudomonadota bacterium | reverse complement strand
ATTTTATGTTGCCTTAACTCGATCCAAACAGCGGGTATATCTGATTGCGGACATGGCCGTGGCATCAGACTTTGTTGTTGAATTGCTCAAGAATGACTATGCCATTGAACTGAATGAATTCGATACGTCGCTGGCTCAGCAGATTTTTCATTTGATGAAGTGTGCTAAATGCAAAACAGGCACAATGGTTCCTAGGCAAAGTCATTTCGGCGCATTTTTTGGCTGCAATCATTATCCACTTTGCGATCACAAAGAGCGCGGATGCTCACAATGCGGTGGACCGATGCAGCGGGTTGGTCGGTTTAAACTTTGCCTTAATGCTGAATGCAAAAATTGGGTTCCTACCTGCCCGCAATGTGGCGCTGAAATGGTGCAACGCTCAGGGCGGTATGGAGAGTTTTGGGGATGCCGCAACTACCGTGCAGAGGGTGATAGCTGCCAGCATACGGAAAATGAAATAGCATTTAGCCCAGAGTTATTCAACGCATAGGCAACTATATATCAAAGGCTATCACCGCCCAACGCATCGGCCGCCCGCCTGCTTGGGCGCGTTGTTCGTCGCTTTGATACCAGTTTTTTAAATTTTGAATTTGTGTGCTGTTTGATTCACCAAAGCTCCATTGAATGCGTTGCAAAAAATCTTCAACGTTTTGGCTAAAAGCAAAGCGGCTGTAGGTGTCGATGTAATTTAACGTGGGGTGAATATCTTGCTGGTGCAGTAGGTTTAGGGTGTAGATGTAATCGGGGGCGTATTCTTCTTTAAAGCCCAGCGCACGAATAATTTCTGGGTCGGTAAAGCGGCCTTTTACTGGCTGGGTAATCACTACGCGTTTTAGTGCGTGGCTGGCGATTTTATCCATAACCACTTTAAAATCTTTGACTGTGCTGGATCGTGAGCTAAGTAATAAATCGCAGGGCGGAATATCGCTCCAGTCGTCTTCCCAAGCGCGTAAAAACGGCGAGATATTGTGCGCGTTATGCGTGGTGATATTGTCTTTTAACGCCGCAAGCATGGCGGGACTAAAATCCAATGCCAGCACCTTTTCAATTTTCTTCGCTAAGGGAATGCTAAGCGTGCCATTGCCACAGCCGACATCCAACACCGAGCTTATGCCGTCTAAATTAATACGTGAGAGCAGCGTCTGAGTGTAAGGGCTTTCCAGTGGACGTTTTTGCATTTCGCCTGCGCGCTTACTCCACGAGTCGGGGCTTTTTTCGGGGCGCATGCTTTGCTGCATATGTTGGCGATACAGTGCGTAAAAGTTGATTTGTTCAAGGTTCATAAGAGGTCCAAAAATACCTTAGGCGCAGTGGGGTAAATGTTTTTTTACCTGTGCTTCGCTGAGATTATACAGCCAAGCCAGACGACTGACGCAGTGCAGCTCGTGCGGGGCAACGCGGTGTAATTGTTGGTCTTTTAATAATAAAACCGAGTCGGCGCAGTGCTGCACCTGCTCGCTGTGGTGCGTGCACATTAAAATGCCAAAACCCTGTGCGCGCAGGGTTTGAATTTTCTCGATAACCTGAATTTGATTGGCAAAGTCGAGGCTGGCGGTGGGTTCGTCCAAAATCATCAGCGGCGCTTGTTGTGTGAGCGCCCTCGCCAGTAACACCAGCTGCTGCTCGCCGCCGCTTAGGGTATTAAAATTGCGCTTGGCTAAATGCGCTAGGCCAAGACTCTCAAGCGCAGCATAAGCGTCGCTGCGCTCTTTGGTCCCTGGCTGTTGCAGCGGTTTTAAGCGTGACAGTGTCCCAAAGAGTACGGCATCCAGTACCGACCAAGAAAATACCGTGCTTTGCGCCTGCGGCACATAGGCGATTTGGCTGGCAAGGCTTGGAGCATCGTAATCGCGAAGGGCTTTTTGTTGCACTTGCACTTGCCCTGCCAAAGGCGGCAGTAACCCAAGCAATGTGCGCAGCAAGGTGGATTTGCCGCTGCCGTTGCGCCCGAGTAAACACAGCACTTCGCCAGCATGAAGCGTGAAGCTGGCCGACTGAACTAAGACTTTTTGGCCGTAGCCGACGCTCAGTTGTTGCGCTTGCAAAGTCATGGGCGGCCTCCTGATAGCAGCAGAAAAATAAAGAAAGGTGCGCCAATAAAGGCCGTGACTACACCCAATGGCAACTCGATGCTCGCTAGGCTGCGCGCCAAGGTGTCGCATAAGAGCAAGAATACCGCGCCCAGTAGCAGGCTGGCAGGCAGTAGGCGCGAGAACTCAGGGCCTACAATAAGCCTGGCAATGTGCGGAATAATCAGCCCGACCCAGCCAATGATGCCGCTGATGGCAGTGGCACAGGCGGTCATTAAGGTGGCACTTAAAATCAGCCACAGCCGAGTGCGTGGTACGTTCAGCCCCAAGGTGTGTGCTTCGTCGTCGCTAAGTGCCAGTAAATTGATGCGCCAGCGCAGCTGCCATAGTGGAATCAGGGCCAGCAGCAAAAACGGCAGTACCCAGAGCAGGTCGTTTAGGCTAGTGGCATTGAGCCCGCCCATCAGCCAAAAGGTAATGCTGGGCAGCTGGTTGTAAGGGTCGGCCAAGAGTTTAAACAGGGCAATGGCCGCGCCTAAGAGCGCACTCAGAGCTACGCCTGCCAGCACCAGTACCAATACAGCCTCGTGCCGCTTCGCCAGTTTGGCCAAGCTGTACACCATCCACACCGCCGCTAAGCCGCCGATAAAGGCAAACAGTTGTACCCAAATCAGGCTAAGGCTTAAAAAGATGGCCAGCACCGCGCCCAAACCCGCCCCAGCGGCCACGCCCAAAATATCGGGTGACACCAAAGGATTACGGAACATACCCTGATAGGCCGCGCCCGCACTAGCCAGTGCCGCACCAATGACCATGGCGGCCAGCACGCGCGGCAAGCGCAGCTGAAGCAGCACCCAGCTGTCGTCGCGGAACTGGCCTGTGCCCAGCTCGTGCATCAGCGTGCCCCAGTGCAGCGGGTAGTGGCCGAGGCTCAACGCCAGTATGGTACTAAGAGCTAAGGCTAGGGCGAGTAGCCAAGGTGTGCGCAACAGGGTCATACGAGATCCGCCAGCAGCAGCTTCAGTTGCATGGCGTTGGGGCGTTTGCCGTAAAAGAGCGCGTAAAAATCCGCGACCTTGGCGGGTAAGGCAGGGCGCAGTTCGGGCTTAAACACCGCTTCCAGCCACCATAGTCCCAGCAGGCGATTGATACTGGGCGGGCCATCGAGCCAGCCAAATGGCTGCGCGGGAGCAAGATGCACTTGGCCTTGCTGCACCGCCGTCAAACGCTGCCAAGCGGGGTTAGCCCGAATGTGATCAAGCTGGGCGCGGTCTTGGCAAATAATATGCTGCGGCTGCCACGTGTAGAGCTGCTCCGGTGACACTTGCCCAAGGCTTTGGTTGCCTAGGCTGGCGGCCACATTGGTGAGGCCACAAAAATCCAGCACTTCGCTGTGAATCGAGCCTGCCAACCCTGCTTCCAGCCCGTGTGGCCCTCGTGCCAAATACACTCGCCCAGAAAGCGGGTTGGCTTTGGCGTGGTCGAGCATGGCTTGTGCCTGTGCAGCCAACAGCTCGCCACGTTTAGCTTCATCAAAACGCAGCCCCGCTTCGTGCAGCAGCTTGGGCGTTTCGGCCAAGCGCGTGCTGAATAAGTAATAGGGCAAACGCAGCTGGGCGCTGGTTTTTTCCGCTTGCGACAGGTAGCTGGGATCCACATTGCCGGCATCGACAATCAGATCGGGTTTGAGGGCATAGAGGCGCTCTAATGGAATGGTGCTGCCACGCCCTGCAAGCTTGCCAAGCATGGGCAGTTGCACGCTGTCATCGGGCAGAAGGCCAAAATGCGGCACAGGCCAAGGCCAGCCCAGCAGTTTGTGCGGCGCAAGGCAATGCACCAGCACCGCCGCAGGTGGCCCTGCGGCAAAGATGCGTTTAGGGTGCTTGGGTGCTTGGCCAAAGTAGAAGAACTCGGCGGCGGCAGCACGCGCAATGGCGGGTAGCCAAGGCGCCAGCGCCAAGCCCAGCCCTAAGGTGGTGATAAAATCACGGCGTTTCATCAGCATTCTCTCTAAGTATTTAGGCGTGGGCTTCTTGATAGCGGGTGCTTAATGCCCAATCAAAAATAACGTCGCTGTCCAGCGGCAACAATCGCCCTTCGTGGCCAGTAAACTCCAGCCATTTCTCTTGGTACTGAGGGCTGACCACCGTTAGCACAGGGATATTGGCCATCATTAAATTCAGTAGGTCGCTGGCAAAGCCACGCCCGCAGGCCTCCATACCACCAAAGCGATTTATCAGCACCAAGTCTGGGGCATCGTGCAGCGCTTTTTGCAGTACATGGCTGGCGTTTAGCAACGCGCCAGGGTCGAGGCTGCACGATTTCGAGCCTGAACCCAGCTCTTGCGAAATGGGGTAGAGGATGTCGGTGTGGATATCGCGGATTAGCATGGGCAGCTTGCCTTCGGGGTCTTTGCCGCGCCAAGTAATCAGCCCGCGCAGTTTGAGCTTTTGTTGGCCTAGACGGGTAAGTACTCGCACCAGCAGCATATCGCCCGTTTCGCCGCCGTCGTGCACGATCGCTGCTGCATCAATCGCCATGATTGCTCTCCTTAGAAGTTCAGTTGGGTACTGGCAAAGAACAGGCGTCCTGGCATGGGAAAACCGTCGCTGAGTTCATAGTTTTTGTCGGTTAGGTTGTTGATGCCCGCATCCACGCTCAGATTTTTCTGTACTTGCCAGCTCAGCTGAGTATTAAGCAGCGCAAAACGAGCTTCTTCTTTGTATTTGGCTGGGCTGGCATAGCTGACTTGGCGGCCTTGTTCGGCCTCTAGGCTGTTTCGCCAGTTCAGCATTGTCAGTGGCTGATAGCTCAGATGGGCATAAATACGGTGCTTGGGCGTGTCGGTCAGGCGTTCGTTTTTATTGCTTAGGTTGTCACGATCAAGGTAGGTGTAGGCCAGCCCTGTTTGCACGCTTTGCCCAAACTCTTGGTTGTAGGACAGCTCCAACCCCTGATGGCGCGCATGACCGACATTTTGCGCTTGGTTGCAGGTGGTGCTGCCGCAGGCGCTGGAGTTCACCACGGCGGTTTGGATGGCCTCTTTGATGTCGGCGTAGAACAGGCTGGCTTCACCTTGTGCGCCTGCCCAAGGCGCACCGCGCACGCCCAGCTCCGCATGCAGAGCCACTTCGGGTTTTAAGTCGGGGTTCGGCAGAGCGCTACCCATGCCTGCGCTATAACGGTTTTTGATAGTGGGTAGACGGGTTTTATGGGAGAGGCTGGTGAAAATTTCTGCCTCTTGACTGAGTTGATAGGTCAGCTCGGCCAACCCATTGGTGGCCGAGGTTTTGCCTGTAGGCCATAGGTACACTTTTTGTGCTTCACGCTCTTCGTGGCTCACGCCTAGGCGCAAACGCCAGTCGTCATGGAGTTGAATTAGATCCTCTATCGCCAAGGAATAGGTAATATCGCGGTACTCTTTTTCAGGCGAGTTGGGGTTTCTATCGAGGTGGCGATCGTCTTTATAGTGCGCGGCCAGATACAGCTCGTGCCAGTCTTGGGCGCGGCTAATCAGCTCTACAGCAGCGCCTAGGGTTTCATCCTCGTAGGTGCTGGGAAAATTGCCGTTATTGAGCTGCGTGCTGTAGCTGGCATTGGTGAAGGCGTGCAGTAAGTTTTCGTAAGTGTCGCGGTAAAGGCGAGTTTTGACTGTGTAGTCTTGGGCAACATCGGTGCTGGAAATAAAGTACAGGCTGTCTTTGTTCCAGTAGGGCCATTGCCAGTAGCGAATGCCTTTGCCTGTGCTGCCCGTGTAGACGGGATTGCCTTTTTCACCATCTTGGCGACTGTAGCCCAGCACGTATTCGTCGGTGTCGTTGGGGGTGTAGCCCAGTTTTAGCGAGCCTTTTTTGTCGGTGCGGTAGGCATTTTCACGCTTGTCAAAGTCGGTGGGCGTGGCCTTTTGGTCTTTAAAGCCTTTGCCCAGTGGGTAGCTGTCGGCCTCTAGGTAGGAAGCCCCCGCTTGCACATACCATGCTCCTTGGTTGGTGCCGAGATTGACCGTAAGTTTGCGCTCATTACCGCTGGCTACGCCTAGGCGTACGTCGCCTTCAAACGCGGCGCTGGGCTTGCGTGTCACGAGGTTTATCGCCCCGCCCATGATGTTGGGGCCGTAGAGCAGCGAGGCCGCGCCTTTGGCTACGCGTACTTCGCTTAGATCGAAGGTGGTAAAACGGCCAAAATCCACATAGCCGTCATAGGGCACATACTGCGGAATGCCGTCTAAAAATACAGGCACTTGGCGCGAATCAAAACCGCGTACGCTAACGGTTTCCTCGTTACGCGAATTACGTGACACCGCCACGCCCGCCTGGGTATTTAGGGCTTCGCTTAGGTTATTTTTGTTAAAACGGTTGAGTTCAGATGCAGGAATGGCCGCTTCGCTAGCACTCGGGGCGTTCACCACCACTTTGCCTAGGGTGAAACTGCCTTCGTTGGCCCAAGCGCTGCTGGTAAATACGGCCAGAGCGAAAGCCGGTAGGGAATACTTCATAATGACCTCGATATATTAATAGTTATATAACGGTTGAGAAAATTTTTTACTCGGTTTATCGGATGCGTAAATTCACCCTCGCAATGGAGCGTTCAAACAGGTGGTAGCCCGATGCGCCTTCGGCCAGTAAATCTAAGCAAGTCTGTGCATCAATCACCCGCGCACCGCCCAAAAGCGTGACGCCTGCTTGGTTCAATGGCTGACTCAGTAACGGTACGGAAGGGCCAATTAAGGCGACTTCGGCCTGGGGGCGAACATGGCTTAAGAGTCCAGCCAAACTGCCGTTTAGCAAAGTCGTGCCCGTGGCAATCACCACATCGGCCCATGCCAAAGCCTCGTGCGCACGCTCGCTTGGAACATGGAATTGCAATTCATCGGGGCGCAGCGTGCTGGTGTCGTATTCCAAGATACGAAAGTCCTGCGCGGCTTTGCGCAGTGCCTTGATATAAGGGCCAAACGCGCCGACCAGCACCACCTTGTCATCGGCGTTAATGCGCACCGAGTCGAAGCTGTCGCCTTGGGTAAGGCTTTCGTGGGCGGCTAAACCATCACGCTCAAGCAGGGTGTCGGCCAAGGCATTGAGTGTGGCCAGCGCCAAGGTGCGGCGCAGGGCTTGGGTGTGGCTTAAATCGCGCAGTACCTCCTGCACGGCTTTACCTGCAAGCTTGCCCGACATGGAAAACGCTTGCGCAGAACTGGGGCAGCACACGGCGAAGGGAATTCCTTTGATGGGGGTGGCCGCCAAACCGCAAGCGCCATTATTTAAAATCACGCCCGTGAAAAACAAACCAAAGACCACGCGCTCTAGGCGCAAGCCCTGCACATCCGCACCTAAACGCGCCAGAGCCTGGGCGCCGAGTGTTTCAAGAAGGGCAAAAGACGGTTCATGCATTAGGTTTAGACCTCCGTTGCAATTCGCTATATACGCAAAAATATAACGCTAGAAGTCCTTAATAAAAATACGGCTATTTGGCTTATATCAAAGTAGGTAGCCCGAGGCGGGCGGTTTGCTTCTGGGGCGTGGGCAAGGATAATGGCCAAAATGGTTACAGAGACACCAAGATGAACGATGAGGAGTTACTGCGCTACAGCCGCCATATTTTTCTGCCGCAGTTGGATGTGGAAGGGCAGCTGGCCTTTAAGCACAGCCGTGTTTTGGTGGTGGGTGCAGGCGGTTTGGGCAGTGCGGTGTTGCCTTATTTGGTTGGCAGCGGCGTGGGGGAAATTACGCTGGTGGACGACGATGAAGTCGAGCTCAGTAATTTACCCAGACAAGTGATTCATCAAACTGAAAAAATCGGGCACAGCAAAGTGCAATCGGCCAAGGATTACGCTTTGGCATTAAACCCCGATGTGGTTGTTCATGCGTTAAAGCACAGTGTCGATGAAGCTTGGCTTGATGCGAATTTGGCGCAATTTTCTGTGCTGGTGGATTGCACTGATAACGCACAAGTGCGTTATGCCATCAATAAAATGGCGCTGAAATATCAAACACCTTGGGTCAGCGGTGCGGCCATTGCGTTAAGTGGGCAAGTTACGGTATTCGATCCACGGCAAACAGAGTGTCCTTGTTATCGTTGCCTTTACAGTGAAATCAATCATCAGCAATTAAATTGCAGTGAAAGCGGAGTGCTGTCGCCTTTGGTGGGGGTAATTGGCACTTTGCAAGCGGTGGAGGCGCTCAAGCTGCTGGCGAATTTGGGCAAGCCTTTAACTGGACGTTTGCTGACTTACGAAGTGCTTTCAGGCAGTTTTCGCGAGTGGAAAATTAAAAAACACTCCGACTGCGCTGATTGCTCAAAATCTGCTGATTAAAAAATAGAAATTAAAAATCATCCGCAACATTTTTTAAATTTCTTACCGCTGCTGCAAGGGCAAGGATCGTTGCGTTCGGGTTTAATTTTTAAAATCTGATGCACGCCATCCACATAAAACCATTGGCCGTTTTCTTTTATAAAATTTGAGTTTTCGCTTAAAGAAAAATAGCTGCCGTCTTCTTTAAAATAGGCATTAAAACGTACTTTCCCTGCTGAACCCTGTTCTTGGCTGTCGAGGATTTCCAAATGCAACCAGTTGGTATTATTTATATCCTCTAGGCTTTTGGGGCGGGTGCTGGCGTGCCAGCTTTTTAGCAAATAGTCCGTTTTGTTTAATACAAAGGCGCAGTAGCGCGAGCGCATTAAGGCTTCGGGGCTTGGAGCGTTTTGGCCTGAATGCCAAGGCTCGCAGCAATCCGAGTAAGGCCGAGTAGAATGACAAGGGCAGAGCATAAAAAACCTCCCAAAAGGCGTTATGGTAAAGGATTTATTGAGTTGCTGGGTATTTTTCTAATACTGTGTTTTAATCCAGTCTTTTTAAGCGAGGGACGATGAGTATGCAAGCTTGGGTGTGGACGGTGGAAGGGGCGGCAATGGTCGCGGCGCTGCTGGGTGTGGGTTTTGGCGCACTGACTATAGCGGTTTTAAAAGGGCGGCGTGTTACGGCTTTGGCCACGGCGGTGGATTGGCTCAAACAACAGTTGGAGGAAAGCCAGCAGCAGTATTTTTTGGCGCAAGAAGAAATTAAAAGATTGCAAATCCATACGCACGAACAAGATTTGCAGATAAACACGCTCAGAGTTCAAAGTGGCAATGCACAAACGGAAATGGCTCGCCTTGAGAAAGAGCTGCAAGAGCAACTGCATCAATATCGCTTACAGCAAAAGTTGCTCGAAGAGGCGCAAGCGCACGCCCACAACGCCCAGGTAAAACTTGAAGCCAGCCAAACGCAGTTGCAGGCCGCGCAAGAGCAGAGCCAAGAGTTACGCGCACGTTTAAAAGATACCGAGCACAATCTGGGTGAGAAACTTCACAGTTTGCAAGAGCAGCACAGCGCGGTAAATCGCCAGTACACCGAGCTTAAAACCACGCTGGAGCAAAAAGAGCTGAATTTTTCCGCTCAGTTGGCGCAGCTTAATGAAACAAAAATGCAGATGGGCAAAGAGTTTGAAAATCTAGCCAATAAAATTTTTGAAGAAAAAGGAAAAACTTTTTCGCAAACCAGCCAAAGCAGCATTGATGCTTTGTTAAAACCTTTCCGCGAACAAGTGCAAGGTTTTCAAAATCGTATAAATGAAGTGCACGATGCCGCGCTAAAGGGTAATACGGCCTTAAATTTGGAAATTAAAAAGGTTTTTGAAATTGGCATAAAAATGAGCCAAGAGGCGACCGACTTAACGCGCGCCCTAAAAGGCGATTCGCAGCAACGCGGCGCTTGGGGTGAAGCGCAGCTGGAGCGCACATTGGAAATGAGTGGTTTAATTAAGGACGAGCATTTTAGCGCGCAGACCAGCTTTAAAGATGAACACGGTCAAACCAAGCGCACCGATTATTTAATTAAATTACCCGATCACAAGCACATAGTGATCGATAGCAAAGTATCTTTGGTGGCCTACGACAAAGCGGTAAACGCCAGTAGCGAAGAAGGGCAGCAGTTAGCACTTGCTGAGCACGCCAAAGCTGTACGTCGCCATATTGATGATTTAGCCAGTAAAGATTACACCAGTCTTGCTGGCGTGCGCAGCCCCGCTTTTGTGCTGATGTTTATGCCCATCGAGCCTGCTTATATTGAAGTATTAAAATACGAGCGTGATTTATTTGACTACGGTTATCGAAAGGGAGTAGTGCTGGTGTCGCACACCACTTTAATCCCTATTTTGCGTACGGTGTCAAACCTATGGATGATTGATCGCAGTAATTCCGAGGCGCGTGAAATCAGCGAAAAAGCCGGAGATATTTTTAATCAGATTTGCATAGTGGCCGAGCATTTAAATCGTTTAGGTGGCACGCTCAATACCGCCAGCAACCATTACAACAAAGCCATTACCTCTTTTACGGGGGCAAAAGGACTGTACAGCAAGGTCGAGCGTTTTAATCAGCTTTCCAATAAAGTCAGCAAAGAATTGCCTGCACTGGAGCCGATTCAGCTGGATTACCATACCGAGCGTTTAAATCTGATTGCCGAGCCCATACAGGAACAGGCCGATACCTTGGCTTCGGACGAAGAACAGGCTTTACCTGAGTAAAAAAAGTCGGAAAAGAGCTTGCCAAAGCCTAAGGTGGAGCGCAGTATTTTGCGCTCACTTACTCATTTGGAGGTAGATATGACTCAAGTTACTTTTCGTGGCACGGCCGTGGATGTTGCAGGTAATTTCCCCGAAGCAGGGCACAGCGCTCCTGATTTTACTTTGACCCTGGCGGATTTAAGTGAAGCTCGCTTGGCGGATTTTAAAGGCAAGAAACTGCTGCTTAATATTTTCCCCAGTATCGACACCGGCGTGTGTGCAACTAGCGTGCGCACTTTTAATAAGCGCGCTGCTGAAGTAGCAAACACGGTTGTGTTC
>JBDKHD010000071.1:0-2845 GCA_039797885.1 Pseudomonadota bacterium | reverse complement strand
CAGCTCATTACGCCAATGCGCACAACAAAGCGGCAGCCAAGTGTTGCTTATCCAAAAATTGGCTTAGCCCAATGATGCCAAGCCAAATTTTAAGTACTCAATGCAACTGCTGCTGATAGCTGGGAGAGCGGATATCATCTCGCTCCACATCCAAACCCGATAGCTCACCGACCTTATGCACGGCGGCTTCCATCATGGCACGAGCCACTTCTAAATGGTGGGCATTTAAACTGGCTTTCGCCACATCGGAAAAATGAATACTCAGTAGTACATCGCCGTCAACATTTTCACTGTGACGTAACGCCACGTCCCCATTCGACAGCTCGACGATTTCAAAAAAGAACGACATAGACGCCTCACAAATTTAAGGCGCGCGACTATATCACAGCCAAACCGCACTGGCTTGGCTAGATACAGAACTCTTTGGAATAAAAAACAGTTTTATAAAACACTCAGCAAAAATGTCTTAGAAATCAATGCTAATCCCGCCATGGCCACCGTCGGCAAGCTCATAGCGTTTGCGATATCCTTCTTGCTTAAAGCTGACATAGCGATAGCCAATATAGATACGGGCCGAGGGAATAGGACTGTATTGGAAGCGAAAATCGTTGTTAATCAGGTTTTTGGTGTCCTCAAAGGCCAAAACTGAGGGGCCGTAATAAGCATAACCCGCCAAACTAAAATCACGATTGGCAGGAATGGCATAGCGCGCAAAGCCGCCCACCCCCACGCCGCCTGCGGTTTCTTCCCAAAGCGCCAAGTCAGCAATGTGCGCCATCACTCCCACACCGACATAAACATTGCGTGCACCGGGGCGAGTATCCACCACATGCAGCCCTAATGTGCCCATATCGCCTTCGTCTTCGTGATGCAACCAACTGGCACCTAAATGCAAGTTTGAACGAGCGTGCGTGGCGTCATATCCGACGCGAAAAGCGTGATTGGACAAGCTTAAATCCAAAGAGCCACCCGCAAAGGAAGCCGAGGAAAATCCCAATAAGCCCAAGGCCAGAGCTATTAACAAGGTTGTTTTCGATTTCAAATTCATACTCACCTACAAAATGATTCAATCTGTGATACTGGGCGTGACTTTACCTGCTGTCCTGCACAACTTCCCTGCACCCAACTGCGCGCCTTTATAACACAAAAAAGAATGAGCGGCTAAGCCGCTCTCTTAGTGAAGCAAATCCAGCAAAAGTTTATTTAAACGCTGCACATAGTGCGCAGGATCTTGCAGCTGACTGCCTTCAGCCAGTTGCGCTTGTGCGTAAATCAGCTGCACCAAGTCGGCAAAGCGGCCCTCGTCTTGCTCTTGATCCATGCGCGCAATTAATGGATGCGCGGGATTAATTTCCAAGGTGCTTTCTGGCTCAGGCACAACCTGACCTGCGGCCTCCAACAAGCGACGCATGTGCCCGCCCATATCGTACTGCCCCACCACCAAACAAGCTGGAGAATCCGTCAAGCGCGAGGTAACACGTACCGTTTTAACCTGCCCAGCCAGAACAGTTTGCACTCGCTCTACCAAGGCTTGGTGCGTTTGCGACAGGTTTTTTTGCTGCTCTTTTTCATCGGCATCGGCCAAATCATCCAAGTCCAACTCGCCCTTGGTGATATCTTGGAATAACTTGCCATCAAATTCTGTCAAATGACCAACCGCCCATTCATCGACGCGATCGGTTAAGAGCAGCACTTCGATGCCTTTTTTGCGGAAATATTCCAGATGCGGGCTAGAGGCCACCGCCGCGTAATGATCGCCCGTGATGTAATAGATTTTCTTTTGGCCTTCACGCATACGTGCCAAATAATCGCCAAGGCTAACTGTTTGTGCACTGCCTTCAGACAAGGTCGTAGTGAAACGGAACAGTTTGGCAATTTTCTCGCGGTTGGCGACATCCTCCGCAGGGCCTTCTTTTAAGACATTACCAAATTCTTGCCAAAAACCTTGATACTTTTCTGGCTCATTTTTGGCCAATTTCTCCAAGGTATCCAGCACGCGTTTTACCAAAGCGGTGCGCAAGCTTTCTACCTGTTTATCTTTCTGAAGAATTTCACGCGATACGTTTAACGACAGATCGTTGGTATCCAACACACCTTTTACAAAGCGCAAATACATGGGCAAAAATTGTTCGGCATCGTCCATGATAAACACACGCTGCACATAGAGTTTGACCCCGCGAGTGGCTTCACGATTCCACAAATCAAAAGGCGCTTTGCTGGGAATATAAAGCAAGCTGGTGTAATCCAAATTACCTTCGACTTTATTGTGCGTCCACAGTAAAGGTGCAGTCCAATCGTGCGAAACATGCTTATAAAATTCTTGATATTCCTCGTCGCTGACCTCGGATTTGTTGCGCGTCCACAGCGCTTTAGCTTGGTTTACGGCCTCGGGGATTTTTTTGCTTTCTGCGCCCTCTTCGCCTGCGACTTCTTGCGGCAAAAATACTGGAATAGCAATGTGATCCGAGTATTTTTTAATCAAGGAGCGCAAGCGCCAGTTATCGGCAAAGTCTTTTTCTTCGGCTTTTAAGTGCAGAATAATACGAGTACCACGGCTGAATTTTTCAATATTTTCTAAAGAGAACTCACCTTCGCCCGCCGACTCCCAACGTACCGCCTCATTAGCATTAAGACCTGCACGACGTGTTTCCACTGTGACCTTATCGGCGACAATAAACGCCGAATAAAAGCCCACACCGAACTGGCCAATCAGCTGCGAATCTTTTTGCTGATCACCGCTTAATTTTGTTAAAAACTCCGCCGTGCCTGATTTTGCAATTGTGCCTAAATGATTGATGGCATCATCGCGGCTCATGCCTATGCCGTTGTCTTCGATGGTCAAGGT
>JBDKHD010000070.1:0-10274 GCA_039797885.1 Pseudomonadota bacterium | reverse complement strand
TCTGCTACTTTGATGGCGTTAAACAGTTTTAATAAGCTTAGTTTTGATACGGGGTTGCCAGCATGGAGCCATTATCAACGTGTGCCCAGCCCATTTGATTATGCCCAGCTGGGTGAATTGGAAGTGGTGCCTGTGCATTACGAGCCCAATCATCCTGAGTTTCAAACGGAATTGGAGCAGTGGCTTAAAGCGCGTGTGAATGTTGCACAGGCCACTTTGGTGCTGTTTAGCTCGCGCCTGCAATTGGAAGCCACGCGCGATGCGTTAATAAAAGATTGGTTTGATGTGCTGCTGTGCCAAGGATTTTTAGCTAAGGCTGAAATTGTACGTCGTCATAAAGAGCGTATTGATGCTGGCTCAGGTAGCGTAATTTTCGGACTAGCCAGTTTTGCCGAGGGTATCGATTTGCCAGGCGATTATGTGCGTCATGTGGTGATCGTTAAAATTCCGTTTGCGGTACCCGATGATCCTATTCAAGCGGCTATTTCCGAATGGATTGAAGCGCAAGGGCGTAACCCTTTTATGGAGCTGACTTTGCCTGCGGCGTCGATTCGTTTGATTCAGGCTTGTGGACGCTTAATTCGTACCGAACAAGATCATGGGCGCATCAGTATTTTGGATAATCGTCTTGCTAGCAAGCGTTATGGCTCATTACTGCTGGATTCGTTGCCGCCCTTTAAGCGCATATAAAAAAGCCGCCCGTAGGCGGCAAGGTCAGGAGTGTTTATTAAGCCAGTTTGCTTTGAGTGTTGGGCAGGCTGCCATTTTGATTGACCAGCAAATAGTATTCATTTAAATACTGCAACAGCGCATCGGCGGCTTTTAATTCGCGTTGTACAAACACGCAATTTAAAGTTTTTTGCTCGCGCTCCAAAATACGCACATGATAACGGTGACCCGTTTCAGGCAGAGCTAAATACAAAGAGCGATTGCTTTCGTTTAAGTCAAAGCAGGGGGTGAGCAGCTCCAGCGTCAACTCGGTAAAGTTGATGCTGTGAATGCGCACCGTGTGCTCTTTGCCAGAGGCCTCATCAAAGAGCACAAAAGGCTGCTCCAGTGGGCGTTTGGTTTCTTGTAGGTGATTGTTGTCTTGCACAAAGCTGTGTGCATCCAGAACTTGCACGCCAGGGATGCCATCTACAGGCAAGTCGCACATGAAATTATGAAACAAAGTGCTGGCCGCTTCTTTGCGCTCATATTGCGCGAGATGGTCAGCACCTATCACCAAGGCAAAGGTGGCGTTGGGGCATTGTTTGGCGACGGCGGCGTTTTCAATAGGCTGAGTAAAGTTATCAAACTCACCTGTTGAAATCAGCGTAGGGCAGCTGGGGTAGGATTCAAAACCAGGGAAATCCAAAATACGCTGCGTATTTTGTGCGTAGCGTTGTTGTTCGTTTTCGCTTAAGCGTGAAATCTGACGATACAGCATGCGGCGGTAGCTGGGTGAAATGTTGCACTCTTCCATGCGAGTTTGGTTGGTCAGATTGCACACCGCTAAAGTGGCAAAGGCTTCCATATTTTGTGCGGCTAGCTGTTCAAGTAGGTCTTTATACAACAGCACAATACCAGGGCGGCGGAAGCAGGTAATGCCAGAAAGCAGCAAACGCTCCATGCGCTCTGGGTGTGCGCCTGCAAAAATCATGGCCATGGCCGAGCCGTAGCTGATGCCTAAAATAGACAATTTGTGCAGCTGATAGGTTTGGCAAAACTGTTCAATTAGGTGTGCAAAGTCGCCAAGCCCAAGCTCGGGGGCGAGCTGATCGTTACAACCCTGAGAGGGGAAGTCGGCCAAAATAATGGGGTGAGTATCCAAAACCAACTCGATTTCACTACGGAATGAAGTGAAATTCTGGAAGGCGCCACCTAAGAATAAAACAGGGGTTTTACCTTGATTTTCGGGTAAGCAAAAAGCCTGATACTCGACCTTGTAGTCGCGACCTAGATAGGAAAAAAACACCTGCTTGGGTGCGTGGCGAAGCTCGTCAAAATGGTAGGTTGAATACTGCATAGTATGCCCCTCTTATTCTTATGTTGGGGCACTCTATCGCATTTATAGACAAATCGCCAGAGTTGTATGTTTTCTTTACCTTGGCATAAGAAAATCTAAGATGTTGATCTTTAAGGAAAAAGAAAGCCGCACAGCGTGCGGCTTAAGAAGAAAGGCTGAACTTGGCTTTTATTGATACATTTGTACCAGTTGGCTATGGCTTAGGACGATTGATGATGAGCTGCACATTGCCGTTTTCGACGCGAATTTGGTATTCGCCGCCCGGGGTCTGCTGTTCTTTAAAGCTGTAGCCTGAATTGGGTACGCTGATGATAATTTGGTTGGGCGTGGCACTGATGGAGTTGCCCTGTGTGTCTACCTTGCCCATGCTGGGATACTGTAGTTTGCTGTAGTCGATTGGGCCAGCTTCAGGTACGCCTACCGTGGTAAAGTCGATATTGTTGGCACGCAAGACTTTACGCAGATTATCGTCGCGACTTTGTTGTAATGGGTCGAACACAGGCTGCTGTGAGGCGGTACGCTGCTGGCTTTGGTGCAGTTGAATTTCACGCTGCTCGGGCGCGTAGCTGCCGCCAATGGCGGGTTTGCTGGCATGAGAGCCGTCATCTTTAGGGAGGCTGTCTAGGGCTGTGGGTGCGGGGTTGGGATCCACTTTAACCGGCACATTGTTGGGTTGGCTGTCTGGCGCCTTGGGCACGAGTACGGTGGTGTCGCGAATGTAGGATTCGGTCATTTCTTCGGCGGGAATTTCTTTGATGCCAGCCTGAGTCGTTGAGTAAAAAAAAGTAGTCAGTAAGGCGGTGGCGAGCAGGGGAATTTTTTTCATGGTGCGTCCTCTTAAAGTGCTCTTTATCCTAGATGGTAAATGCAAAAGCACAAGGACAAAGAAAGCCTATTTACCTTGTCCTTACTGCTGCCATCGGGCACACTAGCGCGATTTTTTAGGGTTCTGTTATGCGTTTACTTTCTTCGCCTTTGCCATTTTGGATTGGCTTGCGTTATTTGGCCGCCAAAAGGCGTAATCATTTTATTTCTTTTATTTCGGCTTCGTCGATGATTGGCATGACTTTAGGGGTCATGGTGCTGATTTTGGTGCTGTCGGTGATGAACGGTTTTGACCGCGAATTGCGAGAACGCATTTTAGGCATGGTTCCTCATGCGGTGCTGTACGAGCGTGGTGGTATTTTAAATTGGCAGGCTTTGGCTAAAGAAGTCAATGCCATGCCTGGTGTGGTGGCCAGTGCACCTTTAATTCGCAGTCAGGGCATGCTGGCACATGCGGGACGTGTGCAGGGTGTGATGATTACAGGCATTGATCCTGAGGCGGAAAAATTCGTTTCTATTTTGCCCAATCATATTAAAAAAGGCCGTTTAGAAAGCTTAGAAGAAGGCCGCTTCAATGTGCTCTTAGGCGAGCTGTTGGCGCGACAATTAAATGCGCAAGTGGGCGATAAAATCACCCTGATGCTGCCAGAGGCAACGCTTTCTCCTGCTGGGGTGTTGCCGCGCGTAAAACGCTTAACGGTATCGGGCATTTTTGCGGTAGGGGCAGAGCTGGATGCCGGCATGGCGGTGGTGAATTTGGCCGATGCCGCCAAGCTTGAGCGTTTGGATGCGCAGGCTCAGGGCTTACGCATTAAATTTGCCAATTTATTTGATGCGCCTTCGGGTATTTGGCGCATTGTTGATGGCTTGGATGGCGATTATTCAGGTAGCGATTGGACGCGCACGCACGGTAATTTATTTCAAGCTGTTAAAATGGAAAAAACCATGATTGGTTTGTTGTTGTTAATTATTGTGGCGGTGGCGGCTTTTAATATTATTTCCACATTGGTGATGGCGGTAACGGATAAGCAAGCCGATATTGCTATTTTGCGCACTATGGGTGCAAGCCCGCGTACAGTGATGCAAATTTTTATGGTACAAGGTGTGGCCATTGGCGTGATTGGTGTGGTGCTGGGCACGATTTTAGGCGTTGCGGCGGCTTTAAGTATTTCTGATATTGTCGCCGCCTTTGAGAATTTTTTTGGTGTGCAAATTCTAAGTGCGGATGTGTATTTTATTTCTTATTTGCCGTCGCAATTATTATGGAGTGATGTCGGTATTATTGTATCGGCCTCGCTCGTTTTAAGTTTTTTGGCCACACTGTATCCGTCTTGGCGTGCGGCCAAAGTTCAGCCTGCGGAGGCGCTGCGCTATGAGTAATTGGGTGTTGGACGCGAAAAATCTCAGCAAGGTTTATCGCAGTGGCCCGCAGCAGGTGACGGTGTGGCAGGATATTTCGTTGCAGGTGGCCGCCGGGGAAACCTTGGCTATAGTTGGGGCTTCAGGCTCAGGTAAAACCACCTTGTTGAACGTCTTGGGCGGTTTAGATCAAGCTAGCTCGGGCGAAGTGTCGCTGGGTGGGCAAAACTTAAAATTTTTAACCGAGTCGCAGCGCACCAGGCTGCGCAATAAAGAAATTGGTTTCGTGTATCAGTTTCATCATTTGTTGGCTGAATTCACTGCGCTGGAAAATGTCATGCTGCCGCAGCTTTTGGCGGGAGTGTCGCAGCGTGAAGCCAAAGAGCATGCCAGCGCACGTCTGGCACAATTGGGGTTGGCGGCACGCCTTGGGCACACGCCTGCGGAGCTGTCAGGCGGCGAGCGGCAGCGCACGGCCATTGCGCGTGCGCTGGTGAATAACCCGAAGCTCGTGCTGTTGGATGAGCCTACGGGTAATCTCGACGAGCACACCGCCGCTCAGGTAGAAAAGGCCATGTTGGAGCTTATAGAACACAGTGCCACCGCCTTTGTGCTGGTCACTCATGACTTGGCTTTGGCTTCGCGTATGGGTCGTTGTTTGTTATTAAAAGAGCAAGGGTTGCATCCGTTTCGTTAGCGTTTTCTTTTTTGCCAAGGATTGGCTATGCCTGTTTTCTTTCTTCTTTCCGCTTTTGCCGTGGTGCTGGGGACCTTAATCCCGCTCGAGCTTTATACAGCTTTGCTCTGTGTTCTTTTGGCATTGCTTTTAAGGAAAAAAGCGTGGCGCTGGCCGATTTTACTGCTGCTGTTTAGCCTAAGTTACGGGCAGTTGTGGTTGGATTGGGAGCTGAACCACCGCTTACCTTTGCATCTGGATAAAACCCAAGTATCGCTGCGACTTCAAGTGCAGGCGGTGAAGCCGCGCCCTTATGGCTGGACGATTTTGGCGCAGGTTTTGCCTGACAGTGCTTTGGCGGCGCAGGGCTTGCCTATGTTGCGGCGGGTATCTTTAAACGGCTATCAAAACCCGTCTCCTGCCGTGGGGTCGCAGCTTCAGGTGCAGGCACGTTTGCGTAGTCCGCGTGGTTTTAGCAACGATTTGGCCTTTGATTACGAGGCTTGGCTTATCAGCCAGAGAATCGATGCTACAGGCTCGTTGCGCAGCTGGCAGGTGCTGGGTACGCCATTGGCCTTGTCGTGGCGCGATCGGCTCTTGCAGGACGGAGCGCTGCGTTATGGTGCGGCATGGCCTTGGCTTTCAGGTTTGGTGTTGGGTGAACAACAAGCCTTTAGTAAGACACAGTGGGATCTGGCCAAACGCACTGGGACAGTACACATACTGGTGGTCAGTGGCCTGCATTTGAGCCTAGTGCTGCTCTTAGGTTTGGGGCTGTGGCAGGTTGGGGTGCGCTTACTACGCTGGGTGTGGCCGCGTAATCCTCCTTATTTGTTGCTGTTGCGCAGTGTTTTTTTATTGAGCTTGGCGGCGCTGTATTTGTATGTGGCGGGCATGGGGGTGGCGTTGTGGCGGGCGTGGTTAATGCTGGCGCTGTTGCTGCTTTTGCAGCAGTCACGTTGGCGCTTGCCTTGGCTTACGGCCATCAGTGTGGCGTTGTGGTTGTTGCTGTTGGCCAACCCCTTAGCTTGGTGCTTAACGGGGTTTCAGTACTCCTTTGCCGCAGTGGCGGTGCTGTTGGTATTTTTTTCTTATCGGCGCAACAGCAAGCTTGAAGCCTTATGGCGGCCGCAGGTGGTGCTATTTGTCGCCATGCTGCCCTTGATGCTGTATTGGTCGCAGCCTGTCAGCTTGTTGCAATGTTTAGCCAATTTGCTGGCTATTCCTTATGTGAGTTTTGTGCTTTTGCCTGTGGCTTTGTTGCAGCTGCTGTTTCCAACCGCCCTAGGGTTGGCGGTGCTTACTCAGGCTGGGGAGCTGTTTTGGGCGTATTTGGCTCAGGTGCAGGCTCTGCCTTGGCCGTATCTGTCCTATCTGCCCAGTGTCGTGGTGTTGTTGTGGCCTCTGTGGCTGTGGCTGTGGTGGAAAGCTTTGCCTGCTACGTTGCAGGCGCTGGCGGTGCTGGTGTTTGGGGTGCTCCTGTTTGGGCGCCCGCTGCCGCACGAGGTGCAGGCGCGCCTGCTGGATGTCGGGCAGGGGCAAAGCATGATCTTTACCACCGCACATAAGGCGTTGCTTTACGACACCGGCCCCCTATTGGGTGAACTGGATACGGGCGATGCCATAGTGCGCCCAAGCTTGCAGCGCTTAGCGGTGCAGAAGCTGGATGTGCTGGTGGTGAGCCACGCCGATAGCGATCACGCAGGCGGCGCTGAAGCGGTGTTATCGTCGTTTGCGGTGCAGGATTTTTATGCCAGCGAGGCCATGCCATTAAGCCAAGTCCCGAAACCCTGCCACAAACAAGGCCAAGACTGGCAGAGGTTGGACGAGCATCTGGCCTTTCGTTTTTTTTCCTTGCCTGAGCCTGCTTTTTTGAAGATTAAAAAAACGCGCAATAATCTTTCCTGTGTGGTGCAGCTGCAATGGTATGGGCAGCGTTTTTTGCTGGTAGGGGATATTGGCAAAGAGGTTGAGCAGGCATTGGTCATTTATTACGGTGCCGAGCTGAAATCCGACCTGTTGTTGCTTGCGCATCACGGCAGCCGCAACAGCTCGGCGCAGGTGTTTTTACAAACGGTGCAGCCTAAAGAAGTGTGGATTTCTTCGGGTTTTCACAACAGCTACGGTCATCCCGACGCCCAAGTGCTGGCGCGCCTGCAAACTTTGGGCATCCCGTGGCGCAACACCGCTGAAGAAGGCGCTCTAGTCTGGGATAAAAGTGGACAAATACCGACGCCAAAGCGCTTATGGCGTAGGCCTTGGCAGGTGCAGGAGGAACGCAAAAGCCTTATCGCAGCCTTAGGCTTGTGGTAAAGTGCGGCAAATTTTTTGGAGCAAGACTATGTGGGAAGTGATTCAAAGCGGTGGCATTTTAATGGTGCCCATTATTCTTTGTTCAATTTTGGCTTTGGCCATTAGCGCCGAGCGTTTTTGGACTTTGCGTCACAGTCAAATCGCCCCAGCAGACACTCTAAATAAAGTGTGGGGCTGGATGAAAAACAAACAGCTCGACAGTAATCGTTTGCGTGAGTTGCAAGCATCTAGCCCGCTTGGGCGCGTACTGGCTGCGGGCTTGGTTAATGCCCGTCATGGCCGCGAGCTCATGAAAGAAAGTATTCAAGAAGCCGCCTCGGTTGAAATTCATAACATGGAGCGTTACTTAAATGCACTGGGAACCATTGCCAGCATCGCGCCCTTGCTGGGATTGTTGGGTACGGTTTTCGGCATGATCGAAATTTTCAATCAAATTATGATGCTCGGCACAGGTAATACAGGCGCTTTTGCAGGGGGCATTTCCGAGGCGCTCATTACCACCGCCGCAGGCTTGATTGTGGCCATTCCCGCCTTGGTTTCGCACCGTATTTTGCTGCGCCGTGTCGAAGAGATTGTAGTTTTTATGGAGCAAGAAGCCACCAAGCTTGTGGATGTGCTGCAAGGTGATCGTGAAGTATTAAGTGCCGAGGCCGCCTAATGAAATTCAAACGTCAGCACAGGGAAGCGGTCGAAATTAACTTGGCATCCATGCTGGATGTGATTTTTATTTTGCTGATTTTCTTTATGGTATCGACGACTTTTACCAAAGAGTCGCACATGACCATAGACTTGCCAGAAGCCAGTGCTGCGTCTGCGGCGAACGAAAAGAAAAGTGTTGAAATCGTGATAACGGGCACGGGGCAATACAGCGTGAATGGCCAAACCTTAGTAAATCAAAGTTTGGATACTTTAAAATCTGCTTTGTATAAAAGCTTAAATGGCCAGGAAAAACTTCCCGTTATTATTACCGCCGATGCTAAAACGCCGCACGAATTTGTCGTGCGCGCTATGGATGCCGCAGGTCAGCTAGGATTGGTGAATTTAAGCATCACCACCGCACAATTAAGTAAAAGTGAAAAACCTTAATGAGCCAAGATTTAGCCGTACTGCCTTTGTATAAGCGTTTATTAACTTACGTTTGGCCGCATAAAGCGGCCTTCTTATGCGCCATCTTTGGCTTTGTTATTTATGCCGCATCCAACCCGCTGCTGGCGCATATGATGGGGGAATTGGAAAAAAATCTTTCAAACCCAACACAACAGGGCGTGTATTTTTTAATTGCGGCGCTCTTTAGTATTTTTTTAGTGCGCGGTATTGGCACTTTTATGGGCAAATTTTTTATTGCCGTAGTGGGGCGTAATGTCGTTCACGGTTTGCGCACCGAACTTTTTAATAAAATGACACGTTTGCCCAGCGCCTATTACGATATGGAGTCAGGCGGGCGGATGATTTCGCGCGTGACTTACGACGTTGAGCAAGTCACCGAAGCTTCAACACGGTCATTAACCACACTGGTGCAAGAAGGTATGACAGTAGTGTTATTGATGGGCTATTTGGTGTACTTGGATTTTACGCTGACGCTGATTTTTATTGCCATCGCACCTGTGATTGGTGTGGTGGTTGGATCCGCCAGTAAGTTTTTTCGTCGTTATAGCAAGCGTATTCAACAAGCGATGGGTAATGTCACTCAGGTCACCAGTGAAAGCATTAACGGTTATCGTGAAGTGCGTACCTACGGCGCGGTCGAGCTAGAGCAACAGCGTTTTGCTAAAGCCAGTGACGAAAATAAAAAGCAAGCGCTGAAATTTGGCTTAACCGATGCCATTAACGTTCCTGTGACGCAGCAAATTGTGGCCATGGGTTTGGGCGTGATGATTTTTATTATGTTCCAGCGCGTGGCAGGTGGCACCATGAACACCGCCGAGTTTTTGCAATTTATTACCGCCGCCGCTTTGATTGCCAAGCCGTTGCGCAGCGTGACCGACGTCAATGGTATGATTCAAAAAGGCGTCACCGCTGCGGCCTCGGTCTTTGAAATTTTAGATAAAGAAACTGAGCCAGATACAGGCACAAAAACCTTGGCAAACGTACAGGGCGAAATTGAATTTAAAGCGGTGGAGTTGCGCTACGCAGGAGCCGAACGACCAGCACTGAACGGCATTTCTTTAAAAGTAAAACCGGGGATGTCTGTGGCTTTAGTTGGGCGCTCAGGTGGTGGTAAAAGCACCTTGGTCAATTTAATTCCGCGTTTTTATGAAATAAGCAAAGGGCAGGTATTGCTCGATGGCGTGAATACTCAGGAATTAACCTTGACGAATTTGCGCAGCCACATTGCGACCGTTAGCCAGCAAGTGGTGCTCTTTAATGGCACGGTGCGCGACAACATTGCTTACGGTGAATTAAAAAATAAAAGCGACGCAGAGGTGTTAGCGGCGGCTCGTTCGGCACACGCCGATGAATTTATTCAGCGCCTGCCTGATGGCTACAACACCATGATTGGTGATAATGGCACGACCCTTTCAGGTGGCCAGCGTCAGCGCATTGCTATAGCGCGCGCCATCTTAAAAAATGCCCCTATTTTAATTTTGGACGAAGCCACTTCTGCGTTGGATACCGAGTCTGAGCGTCATATTCAGGCAGCACTGGAAGAAATTATGCAAAATCGCACCACCTTTGTGATTGCGCATCGTTTAAGCACCATCGAGCGCGCCGATCGTATTGTGGTCATTGAACAAGGCCGCATTATGGAAGAGGGCACGCACGCCGAGCTTCTTATGCAAAATGGTTTGTATGCGCAGCTGCATAAAAGCCAATTTCAGGGCGAATAATGTCCTTCGCGCAGCGCCTTGAACAAAGCTGGTATCGCAGCGCTTGGAAAAATTCCTATTGGCTACCGCTGTGGCTACTGGTGGCGGTAACCGTTTTCTTAAAGAGGCAGTTTTATTTATTTCGCCCCCCAAAAAGTAATGCTGTGCCTGTGGTGGTGGTGGGCAACATCAGTATCGGTGGCACGGGTAAAACGCCGTTAATTATTTATCTGGTCGAACGTGCGCGTGCTTTGGGGCTAAAGCCTGCCATTATCAGCCGAGGTTA